>NZ_JBBKTV010000029.1:0-3021 GCF_039630945.1 Tistrella arctica | reverse complement strand
GGTGTCTCGCTCGACTACGAGACCGAGCCGCAGGTGTCGCTGGTGATCACCGGCCGGGCCGCGAACGGGATCGAAGTCAGCAGCGATATCACCATTCAGGTGGAGAACGAGAACGAAGCCCCGACCGCGCCGGTGCTGTCGAACACCACGGTGCGTGAAGACGCACAGGTGATCGGCACGGTGACGGCGAGCGACCCGGATGCGGGTGACACGCTGACCTTCACGGTCGATGATCCGCGCTTCGAGATCGTGGACGGCGTGCTGCAACTGGCGGGCGGTGAATTCCTCGATCATGAGGCCGAGCCGTTCATCGACCTGACGCTCACCGCCATTGATGCCAATGGTCTTGAGACCAGCAGCGTGGTGCGGATCACGGTGACCAATGTCGCCGAGGCGCCGACGGCGCCGCAGATCGACAATGATCAGGTGGTTGAGAACCTCCCCGGCGCGGTGATCGGCACGGTGAGTGTCGAGCAGGATCCGGACGGCGCCGGCGTGACCTTCACGGTGGATGATGCCCGGTTCGAGATCGCGGGCGGCGTGCTGAAGCTGAAGGATGGTGTCTCGCTCGACTACGAGACCGAGCCGCAGGTGTCGCTGGTGATCACCGGCCGGGCCGCGAACGGGATCGAAGTCAGCAGCGATATCACCATTCAGGTGGAGAACGAGAACGAAGCCCCGACCGCGCCGGTGCTGTCGAACACCACGGTGCGTGAAGACGCACAGGTGATCGGGACGGTGACGGCGAGCGATCCGGATGCGGGCGACACGCTGACCTTCACGGTCGATGATCCGCGCTTCGAGATCGTGGACGGTGTGCTGCAACTGGCGGGGGGTGAAGTCCTCGATCATGAGACCGAGCCGTTCATCGACCTGACGCTCACCGCCATTGATGCCAATGGTCTTGAGACCAGCAGCGTGGTGCGGATCACGGTGACCAATGTCGCCGAGGCACCGACGGTGCCGCAGCTTGACAATGATCAGGTGGTTGAGAACCTCCCCGGCGCGGTGATCGGCACGGTGAGTGTCGAGCAGGATCCGGACGGTGCCGGTGTCACCTTCACGGTCGACGACGCCCGGTTCGAGATCGCGGGCGGCGTGCTGAAGCTGCGCGATGGTGTCTCGCTCGACTACGAGACCGAGCCGCAGGTGTCGCTGGTGATCACCGGCCGGGCCGCGAACGGGATCGAAGTCAGCAGCGATATCACCATTCAGGTGGAGAACGAGAACGAAGCCCCGACCGCGCCGGTACTGTCGAACACGACGGTGCGTGAAGACGCGCAGGTGATCGGCACGGTGACGGCGAGCGACCCGGATGCGGGTGACACGCTGACCTTCACGGTCGATGATCCGCGCTTCGAGATCGTGGACGGTGTGCTGCAACTGGCGGGGGGTGAAGTCCTCGATCATGAGACCGAGCCGTTCATCGACCTGACGCTGACCGCGACCGATGCCGAGGGTCTTGAGACCAGCAGCGTGGTGCGGATCACGGTGACCAATGTCGCCGAGGCGCCGACGGCGCCGCAGCTTGACAATGATCAGGTGGTTGAGAACCTCCCCGGCGCGGTGATCGGCACGGTGAGTGTCGAGCAGGATCCGGACGGTGCCGGTGTCACCTTCACGGTCGACGACGCCCGGTTCGAGATCGCGGGCGGCGTGCTGAAGCTGCGCGATGGTGTCTCGCTCGACTACGAGACCGAGCCGCAGGTGTCGCTGGTGATCACCGGCCGGGCCGCGAACGGGATCGAGGTCAGCAGCGATATCACCATTCAGGTGGAGAACGAGAACGAGGCCCCGACCGCGCCGGTGCTGTCGAACACCACGGTGCGTGAAGACGCACAGGTGATCGGCACGGTGACGGCGAGCGACCCGGATGCGGGCGACACGCTGACCTTCACGGTCGATGATCCGCGCTTCGAGATCGTGGACGGTGTGCTGCAACTGGCGGGGGGTGAAGTCCTCGATCATGAGACCGAGCCGTTCATCGACCTGACGCTCACCGCCATTGATGCCAATGGTCTTGAGACCAGCAGCGTGGTGCGGATCACGGTGACCAATGTCGCCGAGGCGCCGACGGCGCCGCAGATCGACAATGATCAGGTGGTTGAGAACCTCCCCGGCGCGGTGATCGGCACGGTGAGTGTCGAGCAGGATCCGGACGGTGCCGGTGTCACCTTCACGGTGGATGATGCCCGGTTCGAGATCGCGGGCGGGGTGCTGAAGCTGCGCGACGGTGTCTCGCTCGACTACGAGACCGAGCCGCAGGTGTCGCTGGTGATCACCGGCCGGGCCGCGAACGGGATCGAAGTCAGCAGCGATATCACCATTCAGGTGGAGAACGAGAACGAGGCCCCGACCGCGCCGGTGCTGTCGAACACGACGGTGCGTGAAGACGCGCAGGTGATCGGGACGGTGACGGCGAGCGACCCGGATGCGGGCGACGCGTTGACCTTCACGGTCGACGATCAGCGCTTCGAGATCGTGGACGGCGTGCTGCAACTGGCGGGCGGTGAATTCCTCGATCATGAGGCCGAGCCGTTCATCGACCTGACGCTCACCGCCATTGATGCCAATGGTCTTGAGACCAGCAGCGTGGTGCGGATCACGGTGACCAATGTCGCCGAGGCACCGACGGTGCCGCAGCTTGACAATGATCAGGTGGTTGAGAACCTCCCCGGCGCGGTGATCGGCACGGTGAGTGTCGAGCAGGATCCGGACGGTGCCGGTGTCACCTTCACGGTGGATGATGCCCGGTTCGAGATCGCGGGCGGGGTGCTGAAGCTGAAGGATGGCATCGCGCTCGACTACGAGACCGAGCCGCAGGTGTCGCTGGTGATCACCGGCCGGGCCGCGAACGGGATCGAAGTCAGCAGCGATATCACCATTCAGGTGGAGAACGAGAACGAAGCCCCGACGGCACCGGTTCTCAGCGGCAATGCGGTCGCCGAGAACAACCCCGGCGCGGTGATCGGCACGGTGACGAGCGGCGATGTCGATGCCGGCGACACGGTCGAGCTGACG
>NZ_JBBKTV010000028.1:0-3161 GCF_039630945.1 Tistrella arctica | reverse complement strand
CGTCAGCTCGACCGTGTCGCCGGCATCGACATCGCCGCTCGTCACCGTGCCGATCACCGCGCCGGGGTTGTTCTCGGCGACCGCATTGCCGCTGAGAACCGGTGCCGTCGGGGCTTCGTTCACATCCGACACGCTCACGGTCAGGCTGGTGCTGGCGGTCAGGCCGTTGGCATCCGCCACCGTCACCACCAGATCGACGGTCGCCGCCGTCTCATGGTCCAGCGACACCCCGTCCTTCAGCTTCAACTGGCCGTCGACCACCTCGAAGCGGTCATCATCCACCGTGAAGCTCAGCGTGTCGCCGGCATCCGGATCGGTCGCCGTCACCGTGCCGATCACGGCACCGGCCGCGTTCTCGGCAACCGTGTCACCTGTGATCACCGGTGCTGCCGGTGCTTCGTTGACATTGGTCACGGTAATGGTCACGGCACGGCTGGCCGTGAGCCCGCCGCCATCCGTGGCGGTGATCACCAGACCGATCGTGCCGGCGGCCTCATGGTCGAGCGCGACACCATCTTTCAGCTTCAGCACCCCGCCTGCGATCTCGAACCGGGCATCGCCGACCGTGAAGGTCAGCTGACCATTGCTGCTGGCAGGCGCGTCCGGATCCGTGCCGGTCACGCGGCCGATCGTGGCCCCAGGGCGGTTCTCGGCAACTGTGGTCGCATCCAGAACCGGTGCCGCCGGTGCCTCGTTGACATCCGTGACCGTGATCGTCAGCGCCGCGTCGAGCGTGCCGCCATCGGCACCCGTCGCCGTGATGATCAAGGGAATGGAGGATGCAGCCTCGCGATCGAGCGACACGCCATCCTTCAGCTTCAGCGTCTGGATGCCGCCGTCTTCGACGATTTCAAAGCGCGCATCATTGACCGTATAGCTGCCACCGGCGGGGTCCGGAAGTGTACCGACCACCGCACCCGCCGCATTCTCGGCAACCGTGCTGCTGCTCAACACCGGCACCACCGGAGTCACGCCATCATCGACGACCGTGATGGTATAGGCCGCGGTGCTGCTCAGCCCGCCCGCATCCGTGGCCGTGATCACCAGGTCAACCGTCGCCTCGGTCTCGAAGTCCAGCGACACGCCGTCGCGCAGCTTCAGAAGGCCGTCCACGATCTCGAAACGGGCATCGTCAACGGTCAGCGTGACGATATCGCCGGCATCCGGATCGGTAACGTCGACGCTGCCGACGCTGGCGCCGGGCAGATTCTCAGCCACCGTCTGGGCCGACAGCACCGGCGCCGCCGGTGCCTCGTTCACATCACCCACCGCAATCGTCACCAGGCTGGTCGTCGCGAGGCCGGCCAAGTCGGTCGCGGTCAGCACCAGGGTGATGTCAGAGGCCGCCTCGTGATCAAGGGCAATGCCGTCGCGCAGCTTCAGCACGCCGCTCACGATCTCGAACCGGGCATCGTCGACCGCCAGGGTCACGCTGTCGGCGGCATCGGGATCGCTGGTCGTGACCGTGCCGACACTGGCGCCCGGGGCGTTCTCGGCCACAGTATTCCCGGTCAGCACCGGCGCCGTCGGCGCCTCATTCACATCGCCAACCGTGATGGTCACCGCATCGCTGGCAGTGAGCCCGCCCGCATCCGTGACGGTGATCACCAGATCGACGGTGGCCGCCGCCTCATGATCGAGCGCCACGCCATCCTTCAGCTTCAGAACCCCGCCTGCGACCTCGAAGCGGTCATCATCGACCGTGATCGTCAGGCTGTCGCCAACATCCGGGTCGCTGGTCGCGATCGTGCCGATGACGGCGCCGGCCGCGTTCTCCGCAACCGCGGTGCCGGTGAGCACCGGCGCCGACGGCGCTTCGTTGACATTGGTGACACGGACCAGCACATCGGCCGCCGCCGTGCCGCCATCGGCACCGGTCGCGGTCAGGCGCAAGCTGATCTCAGCCGCCACCTCGCGGTCGAGGGACACACCATCCTTCAGCTTCAGTGTGAAAACACCAGCCACGTCGATGACCTCGAACCGATCATCATCAATGGCATAGCTGCCACCGTCATTGTCCGGCAGCGTGCCGATAACCGCCCCGGCCGCATTTTCCGCCACAATGCCGCCACTCAACACCGGCGTCGGTGCCACGATGCCGTCATCAACGACGGTGACCGTGATATTGGCGGTATTGGTCAGGCCATCGCTGTCGGTGGCGGTGATCACCAGAGCGACGCTCGGCTCGGTCTCGTAATCGAGCGCCACGCCATCCTTCAGCTTCAGCGAGCCGTCGACGATCTCGAACCGGTCGTCATCAACCGTGAAGGTCAGCGTATCGCCGGCATCCGGATCGGTGCCGGTCACCGTGCCCAGCATGGCACCGGCGTCATTCTCGGCAACCGTCGAACCCGACCACACCGGCGTGGCCGGGGCCTCGTTCACGTTGTTGACGAAAATCGTCTCAACCCGCCTTGCCCGCATGCCGTCGCCATCGGTGGCCGTGATCTCAAGGTCGATGCTCGGCTCGCTCTCGTAATCGAGCGCCACACCATCCTTCAGCTTCAGCGTGCCGTCGACGATCTCGAACCGGTCGTCATCGACCGTAAAGGTCAGCGTATCGCCGGCATCCGGGTCGGTGCCGGTCACCATGCCAATCACAGCGCCGGCGTCGTTTTCGGCAACCGGCACACCGGACCAGGTCGGCGTGGCCGGAGCCTCGTTCACGTCCGTGACCGTGATCGTCACTGCGCGGGTGTTGGTCAGGCCACCACCATCCGTGGCCGTGATCACCAGATCGACGGTCGGCTCGCTCTCATAATCGAGCGCCACGCCGTCCTTCAACTTCAGAGAACCACCGACGATCTCGAACCGGTCGTCATCGACCGTGAAGGTCAGCGTGTCGCCGACATCCGGGTCGGTGCCGGTCACCGTGCCGATGACGGCACCCGCCGCGTTCTCTGCCACCACATTGCCTGCCAGCGAGGGCTGACCAGGCGCGTCATTCACCGCCGTGACGTCGAGCGTGATGGTGGCACTGTCGGTCAGCGCGCCACCGGTGCCGGTGTTGCCGCCGTCATTCACCGTCACGGTCAGCGTCACATCGGCAGTCGCGTTCGCCGCCGGCGTGAAGCTCACGCCATTGGCGGCGATGAAGGCATTGATCGCCGTCACCGTGCCGCTCAGCGTCCGGCTGGTCGCCGTGCCGCCGACGGTCACGC
>NZ_JBBKTV010000027.1:0-16953 GCF_039630945.1 Tistrella arctica | reverse complement strand
TCGCACCACCGGTCAGCGCCAGAACCTTCGTGATCGCAGCGGTCAGCGTCGTCTTGCCATGGTCCACGTGACCGATCGTGCCGATGTTCACGTGCGGCTTGCTGCGCTCGAACTTTTCCTTACCCATGGCCTTCGTCTCCGTCTTTCCAAACTATCTCAAACCGGTCGATGAGCCGCGGATCAGCCCGCGAACTTCGTCTTCACTTCGTCCGCAAGGTGCTGCGGAACCGGTTCGTAATGGTCAAACTGCATCGTGTACTGGGCGCGACCCTGCGACATGGAGCGCAACTGGTTCACATAACCGAACATGCTGGACAGCGGCACCATGGCATTCACGACGCGGGCATTGCCGCGGCTGTCCATGCTGGTGACCTGGCCACGGCGGCTGTTCAGATCGCCGATGATGTCGCCCATGTAGTCGTCGGGAGTGACAACCTCGACCTTCATGATCGGCTCAAGCAGCACCGGACGGCTCTTCGCCATGGCTTCACGGAACGCGGCCCGCGACGCGATTTCGAAGGCCAGCACCGAGCTGTCGACGTCATGATAGGCGCCGTCGATCAGCTGAGCCTGCAGGTCGACCACCGGGAAGCCCGCGATCACGCCGCTGCCCAGGCAGGACTCGATGCCCTTCTGGACGCCGGGGACGTATTCGCGCGGCACCGAACCGCCGACGATCTTGTTGGTGAACACGAAGCCTTCGGTGCCCTCGGTCGGCTCGAATTTCAGCTTCACCCGTGCGAACTGACCGGAACCGCCGGTCTGCTTCTTATGGGTGTAGTCGACTTCCACCGCCTGGCCGAAACGCTCGCGATAGGCCACCTGCGGCTGACCGACATTCGCCTCGACCTTGAATTCGCGGCGCATGCGATCGACGATGATCTCGAGATGGAGTTCACCCATCCCCTTGATCACGGTCTGGCCGCTCTCCTCGTCGGTCGACACGCGGAAGGACGGATCCTCCTGCGCCAGACGCGACAGGGCGAGGCCCATCTTCTCCTGGTCGCTCTTGGTCTTCGGCTCGACCGCAACCTCGATCACCGGATCCGGGAACTCCATACGCTCCAGGATGATCTTGGCATCCGAGGCGCAGATGGTGTCGCCGGTGGTGGTGCCCTTCATGCCGCAGAGCGCCACGATGTCGCCCGCACGGGCTTCCTTGACGTCTTCACGGCTGTTGGCATGCATCAGCAGCATGCGGCCGACGCGCTCGCGATCACCCTTGACGGTGTTGAGCACATAGGAACCGCTTTCCACCACACCCGAATAGATCCGGATATAGGTCAGCGAGCCAACGAAGGGGTCCGACATGATCTTGAAGGCCAGCGCCGAGAACGGCACGTCGTCGCGGCTCTCACGGGTCATGACGACCTCGGGGTCATCCACGGCGGTGCCATTGACCGGCGGCACGTCGGTCGGCGACGGCAGATAGTCGATGACGGCGTCGAGCAGCGGCTGAACGCCCTTGTTCTTGAAGGCGGAGCCGTTGATCACCGGCACGAACTGACGTGCGAGCGTGCCCTTGCGGACGCAGCGCTTCAGCGTGGCGATGTCGGGCTCGTTGCCTTCCAGATAGGCTTCCAACACGACGTCATCGGCTTCGACCGCGGTTTCGACCAGCTTCTGCCGGTACTCTTCCGCGCGGTCGGCCATGTCGGCCGGGATGTCGCGCTCCTCGAATTCGGCGCCGAGGTTCTCGTCCTTCCAGACGATCGCCTTCATCTTGATCAGATCGACGATGCCGGCATATTCCGCCTCGGAACCGATCGGCAGGCTGAGGACCAGGGGCACGGCGCCGAGCCGGTCGACCATCATGTCGACGCAGCGGTAGAAGTTGGCACCCATCCGATCCATCTTGTTGACGAAGCAGATGCGCGGAACCCGATACTTGTCCGCCTGGCGCCACACCGTTTCCGACTGCGGCTCAACGCCCGCGACACTGTCGAACACGGCGACCGCGCCGTCGAGAACGCGGAGCGAACGCTCCACCTCGATGGTGAAGTCAACGTGGCCCGGGGTGTCGATGATGTTGATCCGATGGTCGTTCCAGTAGCAGGTCGTCGCGGCCGACGTGATGGTGATGCCGCGCTCCTGCTCCTGTTCCATCCAGTCCATCGTGGCCGCACCCTCGTGCACCTCACCGATCTTGTGGGACCGGCCGGTGTAATAGAGGATGCGCTCGGTCGTCGTCGTCTTGCCGGCATCGATGTGCGCCATGATGCCGATGTTGCGGTAGGCCTCGATGGGCGTCGTGCGTGCCATGTTCGCGTCCAGGAAACTGGGGGTTTAAGAGACGGCCGACCCGTTACCAGCGATAATGCGAGAACGCCTTGTTGGCGTCCGCCATGCGGTGGGTATCTTCGCGCTTCTTGATTGCGGTGCCACGGCTCTGCGCGGCATCGAGCAGTTCACCGGCGAGACGCTCGACCGCAGTGTTCTCGGAACGATTGCGGGCGGCGGCGATCAGCCAGCGGATGGACAGGGCCTGGGCGCGATCGGGGCGAACCTCGACCGGCACCTGATAGGTGGCGCCACCGACACGGCGGCTCTTCACCTCGACCGAGGGGCGCACATTGTCGAGCGCCTCGTGGAAAACGCGCACGCCTTCCTGGCGGGTCTTCTGCTCGATCAGATCGAAGGCACCGTAGACGATCGCTTCCGCGACCGACTTCTTGCCGTCGTACATCAGCACGTTCATGAACTTGCTGACGACGGCGTCACCGAACTTCGGATCCGGAAGAATCTGACGCTTTTCGGCGGCATGACGACGGGACATGGGATCAACCTCTCCTGGGCCGGATTACTTCGGCCGCTTCGCGCCGTACTTCGAACGACGCTGACGACGATTCTTGACGCCCTGGGTATCCAGCGTGCCGCGAAGGATGTGGTAGCGCACGCCGGGGAGGTCCTTGACGCGACCGCCGCGGATCAGCACGACCGAGTGCTCCTGAAGGTTGTGACCTTCACCCGGAATGTAGCTCGTGACCTCGAAGCTGTTGGTCAGGCGCACGCGCGCCACCTTACGAAGCGCCGAGTTCGGCTTCTTCGGGGTGGTGGTGTACACGCGGGTGCAGACACCACGCTTCTGGGGGCATGCCTCAAGGGCAGGCACCTTGTTCCGATCCACCGGCGCCAGGCGCGGCTTGCGGATCAGCTGATTGATTGTGGGCATCCAATCGGTCCCGCTAAACTTTTGGCCTTGCGGCCACACAAAAACGATCGGAGGGCAGAGCCGCTTTTCCGCCAACGGCACAAATGCCGGCTCGGAAAAGGCTTTGCCTTCCGGGGGCTGTCTTCGCCGGCCCCTACGGCATGGACGGTGCTGTATGGTGTGCCGCGTCAGAGACGCAGCGTCTTCGGAGCCCACACGCCAGCTCCCGAAGTGAGCGCGCATACTAGTTGCGCCCCCTCCATTGGTCAACCCCAAAAGGCTTGACCTGCAAGGGTTTCCGGGTCTTGGCGGAATCCTCAGGGATCGTGCGGGACTGGCGCCGGATTCATCCCGTCGGCCCCTCCTCAACCCTCCGGATGCATGCGCCCCCTGCGTCATCCGCAATGCAGGCCGTCTCGCCGCCCCGGTCTTTGTCGCCCCGCGCCTGCCCGCACATGAAGCGACCCCGCCGGCCACCCGAAGAGGTCGGGGACAGGCGGGGTCGTCTCGATCAGGTCACGGCACCCCTCGCGGGGCGTCATGCCGGCCTTCCGGTCGGGGTCAGTGCGTCATCAGCGTCACTCGGCAGCGCCGGAGACGTCGGCCGCGGTCAGCGCCTGCGAGGCGTCTTCCGGGCCATGCTTGTCCAGCAGTGCCTTGTCACGGTTGGCGGCGATCGACTTCAGCCGATTGACCGCGGCACCGGTGCCGGCCGGGATCAGGCGGCCGACGATGACGTTCTCCTTCAAGCCGTCCAGCGTGTCCATCTTGCCGGCCGTGGCCGCCTCGGTGAGCACGCGGGTGGTTTCCTGGAACGAGGCCGCGGAGATGAACGACCGGGTCAGCAGCGAGGCCTTGGTGATGCCCTGCAGCACCGGCTCGGCACGCGCTTCGCGCATGTCGGGCAGACGCTCGCCGCCCTCGCCCAGCAGTCGCTCGGCATTGCGGTTGCGGACGCGGTTGTTGATCTGGTCGAACTCGAACCGGTCGACCTGCTCGCCGAGCAGGAAGGTGGTGTCGCCCGCATCCAGGATCTCGACCTTCTGCAGCATCTGGCGGACGATCACCTCGATGTGCTTGTCGTTGATCTTCACGCCCTGCAGCCGGTAGACCTCCTGGATCTCGTTGATCAGATAGGAGGCCAGCTCCTCGACACCCAGCACGCGCAGGATGTCGTGGGGCACCGGGTTGCCGTCCATCAGCAGGTCGCCGCGGCGGACATAGTCGCCTTCCTGGACCGTCAGATGCTTGCCCTTCGGCACCAGATACTCGCGTGCCTCCTGGTCCGCCTCGTCCGGCACGATCAGGATGCGGCGCTTGCTCTTGTAGTCGCGACCGAATTCCACCTTGCCCTGGATTTCCGCGATGACCGCATGATCCTTGGGCTTGCGGGCCTCGAACAGCTCGGCGACGCGCGGCAGACCACCGGTGATGTCGCGCGTCTTGCTGCTCTCACGCGGGATACGCGCCAGAACGTCGCCGGCATTCACCTTCTGGCCATTCTCGACCGACAGCACGGCATCCACACTCATAAAATAGCGGGCTTCCATGCCGTTCGGCAGGGTCAGAACCTCACCCTGCGCGTCACGCAGAGTGATACGCGGCCGCAGATCCGCACCGCGGGGCTGCTGACGCCAGTCGATCACCACCTTGTTGGCGATGCCGGTGGCTTCGTCCATCCGTTCCAGCAGCGAGATGCTGTCGACCAGATCGACGTAATGCGCGACACCCGTCGTCTCGGTGATGATCGGCACCGTATACGGATCCCAGTCGGCCAGTTTCTGGCCGGCGGTCACCATCTGGCCCTCGTCGACGAACAGACGACCACCATAAGGCACCTTGTGGCGGGCCTTTTCGCGGCCGTCCTCGGCCAGCAGCACCACTTCGAGGTTACGGGCCATGACGACCAGGGCACCCTGGCTGTCCTTGACCACGTTGCGGTTCACCACCTGCACGCGGCCTTCGTAATTGGCCTCGATGCTGGACACGACCGCGCCACGCTGGGCGGCGCCGCCGATATGGAAGGTCCGCATGGTGAGCTGCGTGCCCGGCTCGCCGATCGACTGCGCCGCGATGACGCCGACCGCCTCACCGATGTTCACCTTGGTGCCACGGGCCAGATCGCGGCCATAGCAGGCGCCGCAGACGCCGTGCCCGCTCTCGCAGGTCAGCACCGAGCGGATGCGGATCGCCTCGACACCGGCGGTCTCGACGCGCTCGACGACCGCCTCGTCGATCAGTTCGCCGGCGGCGACCACCACCGCACCCGTCGAGGGATGGGTGACGGCCTCGGCGGCGGTCCGGCCCAGGATGCGATCGGACAGGGTCTCGATGACCACGCCGCCGTCGATGACGGCGCGGGTCATCAGGCCCTGCTCGGTGCCGCAATCTTCCTCGGTGATGACGCAATCCTGCGCCACATCGACGAGACGGCGGGTGAGGTAACCCGAGTTCGCGGTCTTGAGCGCCGTATCGGCCAGGCCCTTACGTGCGCCATGGGTGGAGTTGAAGTATTCGAGAACCGACAGGCCCTCTTTGAAGTTCGCGATGATCGGCGTCTCGATGATTTCGCCCGAGGGCTTGGCCATCAGGCCGCGCATACCCGCAAGCTGCTTCATCTGGGCCGCCGAACCACGGGCGCCGGAATGCGCCATCATATAGATCGAGTTCATGTGGCGCGGGCTTTTGGCCGGCCCCTCCTGACCCTGACCCGAGATGACCCGCATCATGGCGTCCGCGACCTGATCGGTGCACTTCGCCCAGGCGTCGACGACCTTGTTGTACTTCTCGCCCTTGGTGATCAGGCCTTCCTGATACTGGGTCTCGTACTGCTTCACCTCTTCGGTGGTGACACTGACCAGTTCCGCCTTCTCGGACGGCACGATCATGTCGTCCTTGCCGAACGAGATGCCGGCGCGCGCCGCGCGGCGGAAGCCGAGCGCCATCAGCCGGTCGCAGAAAATCACCGTTTCCTTCTGACCGCAGTGGCGGTAGACGGCATCGATGACGTTGGTGATTTCCTTCTTGGTCAGAACCCGGTTGATCAGATCGAACTTGATCCGAGGGTTCCGCGGCAGGATCTCGGACAGCAGCATGCGGCCCGGGGTCGCGTCCACGATGACCGTGATCGGATTGTTGTCGTCATCGACCGTGCGATAGCGGCAACGGATCTTGGCATGCAGGCTGACCACGCCGGCGTCGAGCGCCTGATCGATCTCGCCCACATCCGCGAAGGTCATGCCCTCGCCCTGTTCATTGTCGCCGACCTGGGTCTGATAATAGAGCCCGAGCACGATGTCCTGCGACGGCACGATGATCGGCTTGCCGTTGGCCGGGCTCAGGATGTTGTTGGTCGACATCATGAGCACGCGGGCTTCGAGCTGCGCCTCGATCGACAGCGGCACGTGAACCGCCATCTGGTCGCCGTCGAAGTCGGCGTTGAACGCCGAGCAGACCAGCGGATGCAGCTGGATCGCCTTGCCTTCGATCAGCACCGGCTCGAACGCCTGAATGCCCAGACGATGCAGGGTCGGCGCGCGGTTCAGGAACACCGGATGTTCGCGGATCACCTCGTCGAGAACGTCCCAGACTTCCGGACGCTCCTTCTCGACCATGCGCTTCGCCGCCTTGATGGTGGTGGCGAGGCCATAGAGTTCGAGCTTCGAGTAGATGAACGGCTTGAACAGCTCCAGCGCCATCTTCTTCGGCAGGCCGCACTGATGGAGCTTCAGCTCCGGGCCCACCACGATGACCGAGCGGCCCGAATAGTCGACGCGCTTGCCGAGCAGGTTCTGACGGAACCGGCCCTGCTTGCCCTTCAGCATGTCGGACAGCGACTTCAGCGGCCGCTTGTTGGCGCCGGTGATGACGCGACCGCGACGGCCGTTGTCGAACAGGGCGTCGACCGCTTCCTGGAGCATGCGCTTTTCGTTGCGCACGATGATGTCGGGCGCGCGCAGTTCCAGCAGCCGCTTCAGGCGGTTGTTGCGGTTGATCACCCGGCGGTACAGGTCGTTCAGGTCCGAGGTTGCGAAGCGGCCGCCATCCAGCGGCACCAGCGGGCGCAGATCCGGCGGGATGACCGGCACGACCTCAAGAATCATCCACTCGGGCCGGTTTTCCGACTCGATGAACGATTCCAGAAGCTTCAGCCGCTTCACCAGCTTCTTGCGCTTGGCCTCCGAACTGGTCTCGACCAGTTCGACCCGCATCTCGTCGCTTTCGCGGTCGAGATCGAGCTGCTTCAGCATGTCGCGGATGGCTTCGGCGCCGATGCCGGCCTGGAAACTGTCCGGACCGTATTCTTCCTGCGCCCGCATGAACTGCTCTTCCGTCAGCAGTTGATGCTGCTTGAGCGGGGTGAGGCCGGGTTCCATCACCACGTAATTCTCGAAATAGAGAACCCGTTCGATGTCCTTCAGCGTCATGTCGAGCAGCAGGCCGATGCGCGACGGCAGCGACTTCAGGAACCAGATATGGGCAACGGGCGAGGCCAGTTCGATATGGCCCATGCGCTCGCGCCGCACCTTGGCCTGAATGACCTCGACGCCGCACTTCTCGCAGACGATGCCGCGATGCTTCATGCGCTTGTACTTGCCGCACAAGCACTCATAGTCCTTGATCGGACCGAAGATGCGCGCGCAGAACAGGCCGTCCCGCTCGGGCTTGAACGTGCGGTAGTTGATCGTCTCGGGCTTCTTGACCTCGCCATACGACCAGGACCGGATCTTCTCCGGGCTGGCGATGGAGATCCGGATCGCGTCGAAGGACTGCGCCCCCGAACCGAAGCCGAACAGATTGAGCACGTCATTGTTCATGGGAAAGTCGCTCTCCCTTAGCGCGGCTTCCGCAGGATCTGCGGAGTGCGGACGGCGCGACGGGCGGATATGGCAGCCATATCCATCCGCCGCGCCGGAGATCGGCCGGGCCGATGGCGTCAGTCGTTCCGGACCAGTTCGACATCGAGGCCGAGGGCCTGGATTTCCTTGACGAGCACGTTGAAGCTCTCAGGGATACCCGCCTCGAAGGTGTCGTCACCCTTGACGATCGCCTCGTAGATCTTGGTACGGCCGGAAACGTCGTCGGATTTCACCGTCAGCATTTCCTGGAGCGTATAGGCGGCGCCATAGGCCTGGAGCGCCCACACTTCCATTTCACCGAACCGCTGACCGCCGAAATGCGCCTTGCCGCCCAGCGGCTGCTGGGTGACGAGGCTGTAGGGGCCGATGGACCGGGCGTGGATCTTGTCGTCGACCAGATGGTGCAGCTTCAGCATATAGATGTAGCCGACCGTGACCTTGCGGTCGAAGGGCTCGCCCGTCCGGCCGTCGATCAACTGGACCTGACCGGAGCTGTCGAGCCCGGCCTCTTCCAGCATGCGCACCACATCCGCCTCGTTGGCACCGTCGAACACCGGCGTCGCCATCGGCACGCCGCGCTTCAGGTTGCCGGCCAGCTCCATCAGGTCGGGCTCGGACATGTCGTCGATCTCGCGGCAATCGCTCTCACGCTCATAGACGTGCTTGAGATAGCCACGCAGGTCGTCGGTGGTCTGGCCGCGGCCCATTTCCTCGACGATCTTGCCGATCTTGCGACCGAGCCCGGCCGAGGCCCAGCCCAGATGCGTTTCCAGGATCTGACCGACATTCATGCGGCTGGGCACGCCCAGCGGGTTCAGCACGATGTCGACATTGCCGCCATCTTCCAGATAGGGCATGTCCTCGATCGGCATGATCCGCGAGATGACGCCCTTGTTGCCATGACGGCCGGCCATCTTGTCGCCGGGCTGAAGCTTGCGCTTCACGGCGATGAAGACCTTGACCATCTTGAGCACGCCGGGCGGCAGCTCGTCGCCGCGCTGCAGCTTCTCGACCTTGTTCTCGAAGCGCTTCTGAAGCAGATCGACCCGCTGGTCGAGCTGCTTCTTCACCGCCTCGATATCGACCATCCGCGCCTCGTCGGCGACGGCGATCTGCCACCACTGGCCACGGGTGAAGCTGCCCAGCACCTCGTCGGTGATGATCTCACCGGCGCGGATGCCGCGCGGGCCGCCGACGATCTTCTGACCGTCGAGCAGATCGCGGAGCTGGCGATAGGCGTTGCGTTCCAGAATCGCGCGTTCGTCGTCGCGGTCCTTGGCCAGACGGTCGATCTCTTCACGCTCGATCGCCAGGGCGCGCTGGTCCTTGTCGACGCCGCGACGCGAGAACACCCGCACCTCGACGACCGTGCCGGTCACCCCCGGCGGGACACGCAGCGAGGTGTCGCGGACATTCGCCGCCTTCTCGCCGAAGATCGCGCGCAGCAGCTTTTCTTCCGGGGTCATCGGGCTTTCGCCCTTGGGCGTGACCTTACCGACCAGGATGTCGCCGGCCTTCACTTCGGCCCCGATATAGGTGATGCCGGCCTCGTCCAGATTGCGGAGGCCTTCCTCACCGACATTCGGGATGTCGCGGGTGATTTCCTCAGGGCCCAGCTTCGTGTCACGGGCCATCACCTCGAATTCCTCGATATGGATCGAGGTGAAGACATCGTCCGAGACGATGCGTTCCGAGATGAGGATCGAGTCCTCGAAGTTGTAGCCCATCCACGGCATGAACGCGACGAGCACGTTCCGGCCGAGGGCGAGGTCGCCAAGTTCGGTCGACGGGCCATCGGCGATGATGTCGCCGGCCACGATCTTCTCACCCACCTTCACCAGCGGACGCTGATTGATGCAGGTGTTCTGGTTCGAGCGCTGGAACTTCGACAGCTTGTAGATGTCGACGCCGTTGGTGGCGCCGTCACCATCGGTGACGCGGATCACGATACGGGTCGCATCGACCTGATCGATCACGCCACCCCGGCGCGCGGCCAGGGCCACGCCCGAATCGCGGGCCACGATCGGCTCGATGCCGGTGCCGACCAGCGGCGCCTCCGAGCGGATCAGCGGCACCGCCTGACGCTGCATGTTCGAGCCCATCAGCGCGCGGTTCGCGTCGTCGTTCTCGAGGAACGGGATCAGCGAGGCCGCGACCGACACCAGCTGCTTGGGCGAGACGTCGATATGCGTGATCTGTTCACGCGGCGACATCACGAATTCACCCATCTCGCGGCAGGTGACCAGTTCGCTGGTGAAACGGCCCTCTTCGTCAAGATCCGCATTCGCCTGCGCGATCGTGTAGCGGCCTTCCTCCATCGCCGACAGGTACACGACCTCGTCGCTGACGCGACCGTCGATCACCTTGCGATAGGGGCTTTCGATGAAGCCGTATTTGTTCACCCGCGCATAGGTGGCCAGGCTGTTGATCAGACCGATATTCGGGCCTTCCGGCGTCTCGATCGGGCAGATGCGGCCGTAATGCGTCGGATGAATGTCGCGGACTTCGAAGCCGGCGCGTTCACGGGTCAGACCGCCTGGGCCCAGGGCCGACAGGCGGCGCTTATGGGTGATCTCGGACAGCGGATTGGTCTGGTCCATGAACTGCGACAGCTGCGACGAGCCAAAGAATTCACGCACCGCGGCGGCGGCCGGCTTGGCGTTGATCAGGTCGTGCGGCATGACCGACTCGATGTCGACCGAGCCCATCCGCTCCTTGATCGCCCGCTCCATGCGCAGCAGACCGATGCGGTACTGGTTCTCCATCAGCTCGCCGACCGACCGCACGCGACGGTTGCCGAGATGATCGATGTCGTCGATCTCGCCCTTGCCGTCCTTCAGATCGACCAGGGTCTTGATCACCGCGAGAATATCCTCGCGGCGCAGAACCCGGACGCTGTCGTCGGTATCGAGGCTGAGGCGCATGTTCATCTTCACCCGGCCGACGGCCGAGAGATCATAGCGCTCGCTGTCGAAGAACAGGCTCTCGAACAGGGCCTCGGCGGTCTCAGGGGTCGGCGGCTCGCCCGGGCGCATCACCCGGTAGATGTTCATCAGCGCTTCGTCGCGGGTGTCGTTGCGGTCCAGCATCAACGTGTTGCGCATATAGGCGCCGATGTTGATGTGGTCGATCGCCAGCGTCGGCAGGCGGGTGATGCCCAGCTCTTCCAGCTTCACCAGATGCTCGGCGGTCAGCTCGTCGCCCGCCTCGACCAGCACTTCGCCGGTATTTTCATCGATGATGTCTTCGCCGGCATAGGCGCCGATCAGGTCTTCCGGCGACACCAGGAACGACTTCAGACCGCTTTCAACCAGCTTGCGGATCACCCGCGGCGCCAGCTTGCGACCGGCCTCAGCGACGACCTCGCCGGTCTCGGCGTCGATCAGGTCGCGGGCCAGCTTGATGCCGCGCAGCCGCTCTTCCGCGAACGGCGTCTGCCAGCCCTTGGCGCTGCGTTCATAGACGATGGTGTTGTAGAAGGTCGACAGCACCTGCTCGTTGTTGAAACCGAGCGCGCGCAGCAGCGTGGTCGACGGCAGCTTGCGACGCCGGTCGATCCGCACATAGACCAGATCCTTCGCGTCGAACTCGAAGTCGAGCCAGGAACCGCGATAGGGAATGATACGCGCCGCATAGAGCAGCTTGCCCGATGCATGGGTCTTGCCACGGTCATGGTCGAAGAACACGCCGGGCGACCGGTGCATCTGGCTGACGATGACCCGCTCGGTGCCGTTGACGATAAAGGTGCCCTTGTCCGTCATGAGCGGCATATCGCCCATGTAGACGTCCTGCTCCTTGATGTCGCGGATCGACCGGGCGCCGGTGTCTTCGTCGATGTCCCACACGACCAGACGCAGCGTCACCTTCAGCGGCGCGGCGAAGGTCATGCCGCGCTGCTGGCATTCCTCGACATCGAACTTGGGGGTCTCAAGCTCGTACCGCACAAACTCCAAAGTCGCGCGGTCGGAGAAGTCCTTGATCGGGAAAACCGACTTGAACACGCCCTGCAAGCCGCTGTCCGGGCGCTGGGCCGGATCGGCGTCGAGCTGAAGGAACTGATCGTACGACTTCTTCTGGACCTCGATCAGGTTCGGCAGCGTCGTGACTTCGGGAATGCGACCGAAGCTCTTCCGAACGCGCTTGCGACCCGTAAACGAGTATGCCATCGTCGTTCCTCTCGAACCGTTTTTCTACGGCGTCAGCGCCGTCAATTCATGCGCTCGCCCCGATCGCGGGATCCCGGCATATATCCGGCCATCCCCGATCGGTCGATCCAGCACTCATCGCCCTCTAAGGCAGTCGGACTGCGTCGGGCAGACCGTCGGACAGACCCTGGCTGACGAAAACGGCCGGCACTCGCCGACATGCATGCGCACGTCGCGATGAGCCGACCAGCCATCCATCATCAAGTCCCGTTGCGTGCCCGCCCATGACGGGATCGCGTCCTCCGCCGAGGGACGATCGCCTGCATGTCGCCGCCGGTTTCCCGTTGGCCGATACGCAAGCGGTTGCGGCGCCATGCCGGATCCCGCATGACGCCCGATGAAACCCGTAAGTAGATGCCGTTTGAGTCCAGCCTGCCGCGGTGCCAAAGCTGCCTGTCACTACTTGCGAGCCTGGAAATATACCCGAACCACCCCTGGGATGGAAGCACTTTCTGCACAGCCTCAACCGCCCCACGAGGAGGGACGGGCGACCACATCCGGGCAAGGCAACGCCGCCCGCCCCGGAACCGGGATCGGGCGGCGCAGCGGCCGCCGGTCGCGAAGACCGGCGGCCGGATCGCTCCGAAGGAGCGGTACGCAAGTCGGCGTGATTACTTCACGTCGACCTTGGCACCGGCCTCTTCCAGCTTCTTCTTGATGGTAGCGGCCTCGTCCTTGGTCACCGCTTCCTTCACCGCCTTCGGCGCGCCTTCGACCAGATCCTTGGCTTCCTTCAGGCCAAGGCCGGTGATGGCACGGACTTCCTTGATGACGTTGATCTTCTTGTCACCGGCGTCGGTGAGGATCACGTCGAACTCGGTCTTCTCCTCGACCGGGGCAGCGGCCTCGGCGACGGCGGCGACGGCGGCGACCGGGGCCGCGGCGGACACGCCCCACTTCTCTTCGAGCAGCTTCGACAGCTCGGCGGCCTCGATCACGGTGAGGGCGGACAGCTCGTCAACAAGGCGATTGAGATCGGCCATTTTCGTAACTCCTGAACTTCGATCCGGGTGATCCAGCCGTCAGAGCCAGGGTCCGGCGCCGTGGGGCTGCCGGTCCATATGCGCCGTGATGGCGGCTGGTCATGATGATGTCTGTACGTCCGGGGAAAGGCTGCCTGACAATCAGGCTGCCTCCTGGTCCTTCTCGGCATAGGCCTTGAGGACCCGGGCAACCTGGGCGCCGGGGGCCTGCAGCACACCGACGATGCGGCTTGCCGGTGCCTGAAGCACACCGATGAGCTTGCCGCGCAGTTCGTCGAGCGACGGCAGGTCCGCGAGGGCCTTGATGCCGGCGGCGTCGAGGGACTGACCGATGATGCCGCCGCCGACGACCACGAGCTTGTCGTTGGTCTTGGCGAACTTCATCACGGCCTTGGCCGCCGCCACCGGATCCGCCGACACCGCAATGGCGGTCGGACCGTTGAACAGCGGGGTGATGTCCTCGAAAGCCGTTCCCTGGAGTGCCAGGCGGGCGAGCGTGTTCTTGGTGACCTTGAAGGATGCGCCGACTTCACGCATCCCAAGCCGCAGCCGGGTGGACTCAGCCACCGTCAGGCCCCGGTAATGGGTCACCACCACGACGCCCGCGGACGTGAAGGACTGGCGCAGTTGGGCGACCAGCTCTTCCTTGCTTGCACGATCCACGGTTCGTCTCCGCGTGTGGGTTACCATGTGATGCGGCGTCCCCCTGCCCCATCCCGCCCGGCAGATGCCCGGCGGGTGGCGACATGGCTGGCCGCATCACGGCTCGGTGGTGCCTTGCGGCACCGTCCGCACCTGCCGCGAGTTTGCGAACCGCCCGGATCGGCCGTGTAGACGGGCCGTGCCGGATCGATTTCTCGCCGTCTGGACAGGCGGGGTCGCCCCCTTTAGGCCCCGGTCACCCGGGGCACCTGCCGTCTCGGACAGGACGGTCTCTGGTCGCCGGCAGCCGATCCCGAAAGATCAGTGGCCGGCGGAAACGCGTGCCGTGCGGTGGGCTGGACACCGCCGCACGGCAGATCAGCCATGATCAGGCAGCGTTGCCGCCGCGCGGATCCTGCTGGGTCGAGAAGTTGGCCACGTCGACGCGGACACCCGGCCCCATGGTGGAGCTGAGCGCCACCCGGCGGAGATAGGTGCCCTTGGCGCCGGTCGGCTTGGCCTTGACCAGCGCATCCACGAAGGCGCGGATGTTCTGGATCAGGGCGGCCTCGTCGAAGCTTGCCTTGCCGACGCCGCCATGGATGATGCCGGCCTTCTCGACGCGGAATTCAACCTGACCGGCCTTGGCGGCCTTGACCGCATCGGCGACGTTCGGGGTGACCGTGCCGAGCTTCGGGTTCGGCATCAGACCGCGGGGGCCGAGGACGCGGCCCAGACGGCCGACGATCGGCATCATGTCCGGGGTCGCGATCGCGCGCTCGAAGTCGATCTTGCCGCCGAGGATCTCTTCGGCCAGATCTTCCGCGCCGACAACGTCGGCGCCGGCCGCACGGGCCTCTTCAGCCTTGTCGCCGCGGGCGAACACCGCCACGCGGACGCTCTTGCCGGTGCCGTTGGGCAGCAGCACCACGCCACGGACCATCTGGTCGGCATGGCGCGGATCAACACCCAGGCCGACCGCAACCTCGACGGTCTCGTCGAACTTCGCGGACGCATTGGCCTTCACCATCGCCACCGCCTCGTCGAGCCCGTAGAGGGTCTCGCGATCGACGGTCGCGCGGGCCTGCTTCAGTCGCTTGCCGTGGAACGCCATCAGATCACTCCACCACCACGAGGCCCATGGAACGGGCCGAGCCCTTCACCATCTGAACCGCGCCGTCGAGATCGGTCGCGTTCAGGTCGACCATCTTCTCTTCGGCGATCTTGGCGATCTGCTCCAGAGTGATGGAACCGGCCTCGGCCTTGCCGGGGGTGGCACCGCCCTTGGAAATGCCGGCGGCCTTCTTGATATAGTAGGAAACCGGCGGCTTCTTCATGATGAAGGTGAAGCTGCGGTCCTGGTAGGCCGTGATGACCACCGGGATCGGCATGCCGACTTCCATACCCTGGGTCTGCGCGTTGAACGCCTTGCAGAACTCCATGATGTTCAGGCCGCGCTGACCCAGCGCGGGGCCGATCGGCGGCGAGGGGTTCGCCTTGCCGGCCGGCACCTGAAGCCGGACATAGCCGGTAATCTTCTTTGCCATGTGTCTGGACCCTTCTTGTCAGACAGGGGTAGCGGTCGCAGGCCCTGGCCGGACCTCCCGCTGATCGTCGCCGCCAGCCCCTGCGGGCCAGACGGATGCCGGCCCGTGCGGGCCGAACGGATGCGGGCGACGCAGCGCCTTGCGGCCCCGCCTCGCCCGAAACTTGTTGTCTGGCTCTCGCCTCAGACCTTCTCGACCTGAGAGAATTCCAGCTCCACCGGGGTCGAGCGGCCGAAGATCGACACGGCGACCTTGAGCCGCGACCGCTCGTCGTCGACATCCTCGACGACACCGTTGAACGAGGTGAAGGGGCCGTCCGAGACCCGGACCTGCTCGCCGATCTCGAAGGTGATCGACGGCTTCGGGCGCTCGACGCCTTCCTTGACCTGATTGATGATCCGGTCGGCTTCCGCCTGGGTGATCGGCACCGGGCGGGTGCCGCCGCCGCCCAGGAAGCCGGTCACCTTCGGGGTGTCCTTGACCAGATGCCAGGTGTCGTCGGTCAGCTCCATCTTCACCAGCACATAGCCGGGGAAGAACTTGCGCTCGGTGTTGACCTTCACGCCGCGACGGACCTCGACGATATCCTCGGACGGCACCAGGACCTCTTCAAGCAGGCCTTCCATGCCCTTGCGGACAGCCTGTTCGCGGATCGACTGGGCGACCTTCTTCTCGAAGCCCGAATAGACGTGGATGATGTACCAGTTGCTCGCCATGGTGCCGTCTCCGATGAAGGTCAGGCGCCGAGGCCGAGAATCAACCGCACGCCCCAGGCGATCACCTGATCGGCGGCGAAGAAGAACATCGCCGCGACGAACACCATCACGAAGACGGTGGCGGTGGTGATCAGCGTTTCCTTGCGGGTCGGCCAGGTCACGCGGCGCGCTTCCTGACGAACCTGGCGCACGAATTCGCCGGGGGATGTCTTGGCCATGGCTACTCTGTTCCGGATCTGCCGCCGATCAGATCGACGGCCGTGAGGTCAGGCGCACGCACGCACGGACGACAAGGATGGCAGGAGTGGAGGGACTCGAACCCCCAGCCCCCGGTTTTGGAGACCGGTGCTCTACCATTGAGCTACACTCCTACACCGCCGCGCGGATCGCACCCGGTTGCCCGGACACATCGCGCCCTTCAAAGATCACGGCCTGCCCGAAGGACAGATCCCGACCCGACAGACCAGATGTCTCAGGCGGGCAAGGATCACCGTCATCCGCAGGTGCGGACGGGCCATCCTTCTAGCGCGTCATGCCCCGCTTGTCGAGGGGCTTTCGACAGCATTTTGCCCGGAAATGCGCGACATGCCGACGGTGGGCGTCATGCCATGAACATCCCCGGAGCGCCGCGCCGAAATGCCGCGGCCCCCGCCCGGCACGAAGCCTGGCAGGGGCCGCAGAACCAGGGCCCGACGGTCCGCGAACGGCCCGCCGGGCTTAATCTTACCATTGATCAGGCGATGACCTTGGCGACGACGCCGGCGCCGACGGTGCGGCCACCTTCGCGGATCGCGAAGCGCAGGCCCTCATCCATGGCGATCGGCGAGATCAGCTTGACCATGACCGACAC
>NZ_JBBKTV010000026.1:0-18508 GCF_039630945.1 Tistrella arctica | reverse complement strand
ACGCGGATCCTCGATCACAGAAAAATGGTCGAGCAGCGCGCCAAGACGCGACGTCTCTCCACGGGCCGGGCCAGTCAGCGGCATAGCAGTCCTCCAAATCAGGGTGATTCAGAGAATCACGACACGAGCAAGCCGTAAACCGCGTTAACCCGAGTTCGGGGCCCTGGGAGCTGGGGCGGGCTCATTGTCTTTGTGGGGAGGCTCGACTATCCTTGAGGCACAAGGAGATATCAGCCATGGCCCATATCGAGAAACTCAGTGTCGATCTGCCCCATGACATGGTGGACATGGTGCAGCAGGCTGTCGATACCGGAGAGTATGCGTCCGCCGGTGACGTGATGCAGGACGCGTTGCGCGAATGGACACTGCGTCGCACGCAGCGCGCACGCGCGATCAGCGATTTGCGCCGCCTGTGGGACGAGGGTATGGCGAGCGGACCGCCCGTAGACGGTGAGGAGTCATTTGCACGCCTGCACGCAGCACTTGATGCCCATCTTAATTCGTCGGGAGCGTGATGAGCTTCCGGCTGCGACGAGCGGCTGAAGAAGATGTGGCTGCCATCACAGTGATGATTGCTGAGAACAACCCGATTGCTGCGAGGCGTTGGCTCAACGCAATATTCAGTTGTTGTCGCGATCTTGGTGACATGCCGGGGATGGGATCCGCGCGGCCCGAGGTTCATCCTGATCTACGGCTGTATCCAGTGGGAAACTATCTCATACTCTATCGCAAGGCAGAGTTTGGCGCGGATATCATGCGCGTCATACATGGGGCGCGCCATTGGCAGGACTTGCTCTGACGTGCCTGTTGTGGGGCCCGGCCCGGACGGCCGGGGGCGTCGGCGTCGACGCCCCCTGATGCCGGCTCAGGCGAGCCTGCCGGCCAATGCGTCGTCGATCAGGCGGATGGTTTCGGCGCGGCCATAGAGCTGGATGAACGATCCCATGCGCGGCCCCTGTTCCTGGCCGAGCAGAACCTCGTAGAGCAGCTTGAACCAGGCGCGCAGATTGTCGAAGCCGTGCAGCTTGCCGACTTCATAGACCTCGTCCTGGATCGCCTCGGCGGTGGTGTTGGCGGGCATCTCGGCCAGCTTGGTCGCGAGCGCCCGGATGGCCGCGGTCTCGGCGGCATCCGGCTGCTTATAGGTCTTCTGCGGCTTTACGAAGTCCTGATAATAGTTCACCGCATAGCCGACCAGCAGGTCCAGACCGGGCTGGGTTTCGGGGGTCGCATCCGGGGCATAGCGGGTGATGAAGCCCCACAGAACCGCCTTGTCCTCGGCATTGCAGGCGCTGGCCAGATTGAGCAGCATCGAGAAGCCGACGGGAGGCTCGCCCTGGGGCGGGTTGCCGCCATGGATGTGCCAGGCCGGATTCTCCAGCGTCTTGGCCGGTTCCTCCGCCGCGTGATAGCTGCGCAGATGGGCGAAATAATCGTCGACGGCGCGCGGGATCACGTCGAAATACAGCCGCTTGGCCCGGCGGGGCTGCTGGAACATGAACAGCGACAGGCTTTCCGGCGAGCCATAGCGCAGCCAGTCTTCAATGCTGAGCCCGTTGCCCTTCGACTTGGAAATCTTCTGGCCATCGGCATCCAGGAACAGCTCATAGGCGAAACCGTTCGGCTGTCGGCCGCCCAGGATACGGGCGATCTTGCCCGACAACTCGGCCGACGGGATCAGATCCTTGCCATACATTTCATAATCGACGTCGAGCGCCACCCAGCGCATCGCCCAGTCGGCCTTCCATTGCAGCTTGGCGCGGCCGCCGGTGACCGGCTGCTCCACCCGGCTGCCATCTTCATCATCGAAGACGATGGTGCCGGCGGCGGCGTCATAGGACAGGATCGGCACCTGCAACACCCGGCCGGTCGAGGGGCTGACCGGCAGGATCGGGCTGTAGGTCTTCTGGCGCTCGGCGCCAAGCGTCGGCAGCATGACCGCCATGATCGCATCATAGCGTTCCAGCACCCGGATGAGGGCGGCATCGAAATCGCCGGCACGATAGCAGTCGGTGGCCGATCGGAAGTCGTAGTCGAAGCCGAAATCATCCAGGAAGGCACGCAGCCGGGCATTGTTATGGGCGCCGAAGCTGTCATGGGTGCCGAAGGGGTCGGGCACGGCGGTCAGCGGCCGGCCCAGCGCCTGACGGATCATGTCCTGATTGGGGACGTTGTCCGGCACCTTGCGCAGACCGTCCATGTCGTCGGAAAACGCCACCAGCCGGGTCGGCATGCCGGTCAGCGCCTCGAACGCCCGGCGCACCATGGTGGTGCGGGCAACCTCGCCGAAGGTGCCGATATGCGGCAGGCCCGACGGGCCATAGCCGGTCTCGAACAGGACATAGCCTTTGTCGGGCAGGCGTCCATCCAGCCGGCGTGCCAGATCCTGTGCTTCCTTGAACGGCCAGGCCTTTGCCT
The DNA here is from genome assembly GCF_039630945.1 of Tistrella arctica. Lineage (NCBI taxonomy): Bacteria > Pseudomonadati > Pseudomonadota > Alphaproteobacteria > Geminicoccales > Geminicoccaceae > Tistrella > Tistrella arctica. Next base: position 16,090 of record NZ_JBBKTV010000026.1, on the reverse strand, counting down.
CGGCCGCGAGCCGGCGATCGACGGTCATGATCGGAGTTGTTCCCGCATCGTGTTGAAAAAACGAACGCCTTGCCCATCTACGGCCGGGCGCGCTGCTGCGGCGACTGTATGCGCAGCCACGGCCCCGGGTCAATTGACCGCATCTCATGTGAGGGCAGCCCCCGGTGCAGGGCCGCTAAGCGCCGCGGGCTGGCCCCGGCGGCGGCAAGCCCGTATAACCGTGGGGCGCGCCGCCGCCTGCGTACCCGTCCTGTTCCTGATACCCGTCCTGTTCCTGGCCCGCTTCCACAATCCGGATCCCGATGCCCGCAGATGAAGCCGACGCCGTCCGGGGTCTCGATCCCGCCCGCACCGACCCGCTGAACGCCCCGGTTCTGGTGGCGCGGCGCGGGCGTGGCCATTGGAGCGCCCGGCCCGGCGACGCACCGCGTGTGCTGTCGCCGGCGCAGGTGGCCGGGGCCTGGCACGGCCGCGCGCCGCTGGTGGTGCACAGGCCCGCCACCGCCCGGCGGCTGGGGCTGGACCCGGCGCATCTGAACGCCTTCGACCTGCTGGAACTGTTCGCCTTCATCAACCCGGCCGAAACCCCGCCGCCCACCGCGCGCGGGTTGGCGGCGGCGCTGGATGTTGAGGCGCCGGGGACCGACGCGGCATCGGAAATCGCCTGCATCCGGGCGATCGCCCGGCGGCTGATCAAGGTGGCGTCGATCAAGCTGCGGTTGCCGGAACCGGCCGCCCTGCTGCATGACGCGGCCCAGGCCGGCTGGATCTGGGGGCCACCGCTGATCGCCGCCAGCGGCGCCGTGCCGCCGGCCGACAGTTGGGGCATGCGGGTCTGGGGCCGGTTGCCGGAATGGCAGGAACAGCCGCCGGAAGGCCGGCCGACCCAGCTTGGCGTGCTGCCGGAAGAAGCCGTGCAGCGGCTGGAGCGCCTGACCGGCACCGGCGCCGAGCCCCGGCCGGAACAGCGGCGCTATGCCATGCATGCCAGCCTGGCCTTCGCCGCCCGCCACGAGGGCGAGGGGCCGGCGGTGGTGCTGGCGGAAGCCGGCACCGGCACCGGCAAGACGCTGGGCTATATCGCGCCGGCCAGCCTGTGGGCCGAACGCAATGGCGGCACGGTCTGGATCAGCACCTATACCAAGAACCTGCAGAAACAGATCGATGACGAGCTGGACCGGCTGTATCCGGATCTGGACGAGAAGACCCGCCGGGTGGTGGTGCGCAAGGGCCGCGAGAATTATCTGTGCCTGCTGAATTATCAGGACGCGGTGCGGCGCAGCGATGCCACAGGCCCCGACCGGGTGGGGCTGGCGCTGATGGCGCGCTGGGTGGGCGCCACCCGCGATGGCGCCCTGTATGGCGGCGATTTTCCGGGCTGGCTGGCCGAGCTGATCGGCCGGCGCGCGACCCTCGACCTCACCGACCATCGCGGCGAGTGCATCTATTCGGCCTGCGAGCATTACCGCCGCTGCTTCATCGAGCGCGCCCAGCGCCGGTCGAGGCGGGCGCGGGTGGTGGTGGCCAATCATGCCCTGGTGATGGTGCAGGCGGCAGCCGGTGGCGACGACCCCTTCGGCCCCGACCGTTTCGTGTTCGATGAAGGCCACCACCTGTTCGATGCCGCCGACAGCGCCTTCGCGGTGGATCTGTCGGGGCGTGAGGGCGAGGAACTGCGCCGCTGGATCGCCGGGCGCGAAGGCCAGCGCCGCAGCCGCGCGCGCGGCCTGCGCGACCGGGTGGGCGATCTGGTCGCCGGCCGCCCCGCCGCCGAGGAGGCGCTGGCCGAGGCGATGCGCGCCGCCCGGGCCCTGCCGGCCGAAGGCTGGCGCCAGCGCCTGGATGACGGCCAGCCCGACGGCCCGTTCGAGGTGTTTCTGGCGCGGGCGCGCGGCGCCGTGCTGGCGCGCTCACCGGCCGGCGCCGATGCCCCTTATGGGCTGGAGGCGCCGGTGGCCCCGCCCGGCCCCGAACTGATCGCCGCCGCCGCCGATCTGGAAGCGGCGCTGCGTCTGCTGGAAGTGCCGCTGGGCCGGCTGGCCGAAACCCTGGCCGGGCTGCTGGATGACGAGGCCGACACGCTGGAGCCGGGCGACCGGGCGCGGATCGACGCCACCGCGCGTGCGATCAGCCGCCGGGCGGCGGGGCTGGTGAAATCCTGGCGCGAGATGCTGGCGGTGGTCGAGGATGGCCCGCCGGCGCATCATGTCGACTGGCTGGCGATCGACCGGGCGTTCGGCCGCGATATCGACGTGGCGCTGAAACGGCGCTGGATCGACCCGATGCTGCCCTTCGCGCGCGTGTTCGGCGAACGCGCCCGGGGCCTGCTGGTGACCTCGGCCACCCTGACCGGCGGCCGCCTGCCGCAACGGCCGTCTGCCGCCGATGCCGATGCCGCCGCGGCCGCGGGGGAGCCGGTGCCCGAAGCGCCATCGAGCCGCGAGGGTCTGGTCAACCGCGACGGGCTGGCCAGCCGTGACGGTCTCGACTGGCAGACCGCCTATACCCGCGCCGGTGCCCGCCATATCGCCAGCACGCCACAGACCTTGAGCCTGCCATCGCCGTTCGATTACGGCCAGGCGGCGCTGGCCTTGGTGGTGACCGATCTCAGGCGGTCGTCGGCCGATCAGATCTCGGCCGCCTATCGCGAACTGTTCCTGGCGGCCGGTGGCGGCGCACTCGGCCTGTTCACCGCGGTGCGGCGGCTGCGGGTGGTGCATGACCGCATCGCCGGCGCGCTGGACGCGGCGGGGATCAGCCTCTATGCCCAGCATGTCGACCCGCTGGACACGGCGACCCTGGTCGACATTTTCCGCGCCGAAGAGGAAAGCTGCCTGCTTGGCACCGATGCGGTGCGCGACGGGGTGGACGTGCCCGGCCGGTCGCTGCGGCTGCTGGTGCTGGACCGGGTGCCCTGGCCGCGACCGGATATCCTGCACCGCGCCCGCCGGCTGGCCTTCGGCGGCCATCATCATGACGACGCCATCGTCCGCCTGCGGCTGCGCCAGGCATTCGGCCGGCTGATCCGGGCGCGGGACGATCATGGCGTGTTCGTGCTGCTGGATGGCGCCCTGCCGACCCGGCTGACCACGGCGTTTCCCGAAGGGGTGCGGGTGGAACGGGTGGGCATCGCCGAGGCGATCCGCCGCACACGCGGATTTCTGCATCCAGACCACGCCGGTGTGGCGCCGGATGTGGGGGATGGCACGCCCGGCGCCGGTTCAGGCCCCGCCGGCACCGGGGGCGGCTTGCCCCGCCCCGACGCTTCCGGTAACAATCGTGATCCTGGTGGCGCGTGATGCTGCATCATCCCGCGATATCCCACCTGTCGACGTTCCCGCCCATACATGGTTGACGATAAATGGCTGCCCATCATTCTGCCCTGATCCACACCATGGTCCTGATCTCCGCGGCCGACCGCGAGATGACCGACCTTGAACTGAAGACCATCGGCGACACGGTGCGGGGGTTGCCGGTGTTCCGCGACTTCGATCCGGCGACGCTTCCCGACATTGCCAGCGAGTGCGTGGGCATGCTTCAGGGCGAGGACGGCCTCGATGCCGTGCTCGACCATGTCGCGGCCGACCTGCCGACGAAGCTTCACGAGACCGCCTATGCGCTGGCCTGCGAGGTGGCGGCATCCAACGGCTCGGTCAGTCAGGAGGTGCTGCGGCTGCTGGAAATCCTGCGCCATCACCTGAATGTCGACCGCCTGCTGGCGGCCGCGATCGAGCGCGGCGTGCGCGCCCGTTACGCGCATCTCTGACCGGCCGATGTCGAAGATCACGCCCGTGTCGATTGCACAGCCCCCGGTCGTGCCGGTGGCGACGCGGACGGCGGCGCCCCGGCGCCGTCGCGGCCGGGCGGCGGAGCGCGCGGCCCTGGCGGCGCTGGCGGCGGAAGCGGGCCTTGCCCGCGAGGCGGCGATGCCGGCACTGGTGGTGGGCATCGACGAGGTCGGGCGCGGGCCCCTGGCCGGGCCGGTGGTGGCCGCGGCGGTGATCCTGGATCCGGCACATCCGGTCGAGGGGCTGGGCGACAGCAAGACCTTGAGCCGCAAGCGCCGCGAGGCCCTGTATCCGCTGATCATGGCCCGGGCGCGGGTCGGTATCGGCGAGGCATCGGTGCGCGAGATCGACCGGCTGAACATCCTGAAGGCCAGCCTGCTGGCGATGCGCCGCGCCTGGGCGGCGCTGGATATCGGCGCGGCGCCGCCCGAGCTGGCGCTGGTCGATGGCGATCACAGCCCGGAACTGCCGATCCCGACCGTGCCGGTGGTGGGCGGCGACGGCCGGTCGTCGGCGATCGGTGCCGCATCGATCGTGGCCAAGGTGACCCGCGACCGGATCATGGCCGAGCTGGACCTGATCCATCCCGGCTATGGCTGGGCGCATAATGCCGGCTATGGCACGGCCGAGCATCTGGCGGCGCTGGAACGGCTGGGCGCCACCCATCACCACCGCGTGACCTTCGCGCCGGTGGCCCGGCTGGTGCGGTCGGCGGATGATGGTCTTCCGGCCGTATCCGAACCGCTGGTCCTTGCGGGCGAGGTGGCGGCGGAATGAGCCGGCGCCGCCCGATCGCGGCCGCTTTGCCGGCCGAGCCGCTGGACCCGGCGCAGATTGCGGGCCAGGTGATCGATGGCGACTGCATCGCGGTGATGCGGCGCCTGCCGGACGCCTGCGTCGACATGGTGTTTGCCGACCCGCCCTATAACCTGCAACTGGCCGGGCCCCTGCATCGTCCGAACAACAGCCGGGTCGCGGCGGTCGAGGATGACTGGGACAAATTCGCCGATTTCGCGGCCTATGACGCCTTCACCCACGCCTGGATGGCGGAAGCCCGCCGGATATTGAAGCCGGCCGGCACGATCTGGGTGATCGGCAGCTATCACAACATCTTCCGGGTCGGCGCGGCACTTCAGGATCTGGAGTTCTGGATTCTGAACGATGTGATCTGGCGCAAGACCAACCCGATGCCGAATTTCCGCGGCCGCCGGTTCACCAACGCCCACGAGACCCTGATCTGGGCCGCACGCGATGCCCGCAGCCGTTACCGGTTCAATTACAAGGCGCTGAAGCAGTTGAATGACGGGCTTCAGATGCGCAGCGACTGGCTGCTGCCGATCTGTTCGGGACCGGAACGGCTGAAGGATGACGACGGCCGCAAGGCCCATGCGACCCAGAAGCCGCTGGCGCTGCTGTATCGGGTGCTGCAGGCGGCCAGCGCCCCCGGCGATCTGGTGCTGGACCCATTCTTCGGCACCGGCTCCACCGGCGTCGCCGCCAAGGCGCTGGGCCGGCGCTTCATCGGCATCGAGCGCGATCCGGGCCATGTGGCCCTGGCCACCAGTCGCATCGCCGCCGCGCCGGATGCAGCCGATCCCCGGCTGCTGGGCGGCGACGGGTTCGAGCGTGAGCCCCGCATCGCCTTCGGGCTGCTGGTGGAGACCGGCCTGCTGGCGGTTGGCGATGCCCTGGTCGACCGCACGGGCCGCCACCGGGTGCGGGTGCGTGCCGATGGGCTGGTCGAGGCCGGCCGGGGCCGCAGCCAGGCCATCGGATCGATCCACCAGATGGGCGTGAAGGCAAGCGGCGGCCCGTCCTGCAATGGCTGGGTGTTCTGGCACGTCCGCCGCCCCGACGGCACGTTGGAGCCGATCGACGGCCTGCGCCAGCATCTGCGCGCCGAGATCGCCCGTGGCCGCGACGCCGCGGCCGATGACCATGACGATGACGATGGCGACGACCGGATGGTCGACGAGGCAGGCGATGCCGATCTGACGACATACCCGGAGCAGCCGGTATCCTGACCCGGTCATGCGCCGCCGGGGTGGCGTCTGTCATCGGGGGCAGGCATAATCCCGTGGTTTTTATCGTGCTGCGGCACGCAATCCGAGCCCCCGCGCATGGCGCGGGGGCCGGCGACCGGAAGCCCCGCTGCGATGCATCGCATTGAACTCGGCCTCAAATTCGCCATCGAGCCCGTTGGGCTCAAAAGCCTGCGGCAGCACCCGACGCTGAAAAATCTGCGGCTGGCCAAGCCGGTGACGCGGCCGTTGAAGACGGTCTATTTCGATACCCCCGATCATCATCTGCATGATCAAGGCATCATCGTGAAGGTGAGCAGCGCCGGGCGCCGCCATCTGCAATCGGTGAAATGCGCGGGTGCCGGGCCGGCCGGATCGGCGCTGATGGTCCGCGATGCCTTCGAGGATGCAATCGCCGACGATCGCCCCGATCTGCGGCTGCTGACCGGTACGCCGCTCGGCGCGTTGAGCGCCGATCCCGATCTGGCCGCCGGTTTGGGGCCCATCTTCCTGTCGGATATCCGCCGCAGCAGCTATCGGCTGGGGGAACCCGGCTGGGCGGTGGAACTGGTGCTGGATGAAGGCGTCATCGCCGACGTGACCAACCCGGAACGTCATCTGCCGGTGACCGAGATCGAGCTGCGCATGCTGGAAGGCACGCCCGACCGGTTGTATCTGGTGGCGCTGTCGTTTCTGGACCGGGTGCGGCTGAAGCCGATGCTGCCACCGAAATCGGCCCGTGGCTTCGCCCTGATCGCGGCCGGCGCCGGCGATGGCGACGGCACGGTGGAGCCCGCGATCGAGAAGGCGGCGACGGTGGCACTCGCCGGTGACATGACGGCGGCCGAGGGCTTCCGCTGCATCGCCCGTGCCTGCCTGGGCCAGCTTGCGGCGAACGAGGCGGCGGTGCGCGCCGGCCGGCCCGAGGGGCTGCATCAGATGCGGGTGGCGGTGCGGCGGCTGAAATCGGCCCTGAGCACCTTCCGCGACATCTTTCCCGCCGCCCGCGACACCACGATCGCCGATCCGCTGGCGGCCGGCTGCGACCCGGTTCTGTTGACACCGGCCGATATCAAAACCGCGCTCGGCTGGCTGATGGACATTCTGGGCCCGGCACGCGATGCCGATGTGTTCGTCGACGAAACCCTGGCCGGGGCTGAGAAACTGCTGGGCGCCGAGCCGCTGGCGGATTTGCGCGCCGCGGTGGAAGACGACCGGCGCGCGGCCTGGGCCGCCGTGGCCATGGGGCTGGACGATCCGCGCTTCGCCCGCCTGCCGCTGGTGCTGGGGGCCTGGATCGAAGCCGGCCACTGGCTGGCAGAAGCCGGCGTGCCGGCCATGCCGTTCGGCGGCATCGTGGCACATCAGCAGGCCGATACCGATACCGGTGCCGCCGAGGGCCCGGAGGGCGATGGTCAGCCCGTTGACACGGCATCGCAGCCGGGCGCGCAGCCGCTGGGGGATTTCGCGGTGGCGGTGCTGGACAAGCGGCTGAAGAAGGTGCGGCACAAGGGCCGCGGCCTGGGACATCTGGAGCCCGATGCGCGCCATGAGGTGCGCATCCAGGTGAAGAAGCTGCGCTATGCCTGCGAGTTCTTCGAAAGCCTGGCCGACAAACGCAAGCAGGCAACCACCTTTGCCAAAAAGCTGAAGGCCCTGCAGGACGGTCTGGGGGCGCTGAACGACATCGCTGTCGCGCGCGATCGTCTGGATGCGCTGGCGACCCGTCCGGGGCTCGGCTATCCGGCGGGCATGATCGCCGGTGCCCATGCGGCGGCGGCGGCCGACGAACTGGCCGATGCGGTGGCGGCGTGGAAAAGCTTCCACAAGACCGCCGAACCGTTCTGGTCCTGACGCAACGACACCTGACGCAACGATACCTGACGCAACGACTGTGGGGCCCCCGCCATGTCATCTGCCATCGATCCGCGCTGGCGCGATGTCGATCTGTGGTTCGCCGACCGGCTGCTGCCTCCCGATCCGGCGGGTGGCGCGGCGTTGGCCGCCAATCAGGCGGCCGGGCTGCCGGCCCATGACGTCTCGCCGCTTCAGGCGCGCATGCTGGCGCTGATCGCCCGCATGCTGGGCGCGCGGCGGGTGCTGGAAATCGGCACGCTGGGCGGCTACAGCACCATGCATCTGGCCCGCGCCCTGCCCGAGGACGGGCAGGTGGTGACCCTGGAGGCCGATCCGCATCATGCAGGCGTGGCGGCGGCCAATCTGGACCGGGCCGGGCTGGCGGCACGGGTCGATTTGCGGGTCGGCCGCGCGGTCGACAGCCTGCCCGAACTGGCTGAGGCCGTGGCGGCGGGTGTGGCCGCGCCGTTCGATCTGGTGTTCATCGATGCCGACAAGCCGTCGAACCCGGTCTATCTGGACTGGACGCTGACACTGGTGCGGCCGGGGGCGGTGATCATCGCCGACAATGTGGTGCGCGACGGCCGGGTGACCGATGCTGATGGCGATGCCTCGGTCCAGGGGGTGCGGGCCTTCACCGACAAGGTCGCGGCCGATCCGCGCCTGACGGCGACGGTGCTGCAGACCGTGGGCATGAAGGGGTATGACGGCTTCATGATGATCCTGGTCGACACCGCGCCGGCGGCGCCCTGACGCCGGTTCAGGCCTCTGCCGGCAACCACAGCGTGAAGCGGCTGCCGCCGGTGCCGCTGCGGTCCAGACGGACATCGCCGCCATGGGCGCGGGCCAGATCGCGGGCGATGGCAAGGCCAAGGCCGGTGCCGCCGGGCTTGGTCGATCCGGTGAAGGCTTCGAACAGATGCGCCGCCGCCTTCGGCGCCAGACCGGGGCCGGTGTCGTCGACATGGATGGCGATGCCGTTGTCATGGCGGGCCGCCGACAGGGTCAGGCGGTGGCCGCCATCGGGCGGCGGGCTCGCCTGCATGGCCTCAAGCGCGTTGCGCACCAGATTGGCCAGAATGCGATAGATCAGATCGTGATCGGCGGTGGCGATCAGTCCTGAGGTCAGGGCATTGACCCGGGCGGCCGGGCCGCCATCCACCACCGGCACCAGCGGATCGGCGATGCCCTGGGCGGGGTCGGCTTCGACCGTTGCCAGCACCTCGGCCGCCACCTGTGCCAGATCGAGCGGCGCGCGCACCGGCGCCGGGGTTTCGGTGGTGGCGAAGCCCAGCGACCGGCCGCACAGCGCGATCGCGCGTTCCAGCGCCGCGATCATCGGCGGCAGCAGCCGGCGGACGGCGGGGCTGGCCTCGCGCTCGATGCGATCGGCATTGAGCAGGGCGGTGGAGAGCAGGTTGCGCAGGTCGTGGTTCAGCTTGGCGACGGCAGCACCCAGCCCCGCCAGCCGGGTTTTCTGGTCCAGCGCCCGGCGCACGCTTTGCTGCATCATCGCCAGTTCGCGCTGAACGATGCCGATCTCGTCGGCCCGCCGGGTGGTGGGGATGACCCGGCCGGCATCCTCGGGCGCCTCGCGGAAGGCCATCACGGCGGCGGCCATCTGGCGCATCGGCCGCACCATCATCCGTTCGATCGCGGCATAAAGCAGGGCGGCGACGATTGCCGAGAGCACGATGGTCAGGGTCAGGATGCGGATCGAATAGGCCCGCATCTCGTCGCGCAGGTCACGTTCCTGAAACAGCACGTCGACCAGCATCTCCGGCGCCATCGGTGCCGGCCCCAGCACCCGGATCAGCCGCGGTTCCGATTTCAGCAGGCAGTCGACCGCGTCGCGGATCAGGGTATAGGGGGTCTGGTCGCGCAGATCGACGGTCATCGCCGCCGGCGCCGTCTCACCCAGCATCAGCACCGGGCCGCCCGGCCGGGTGAGGGTGACCGACACCACCATGCCATTGGCCAGCAGGGTCTTCTCCAGCCCCGGCGTCACCGCCATGTTGCGGTCTTCCAGCGCCAGGCTCGCCAGATGCGCCGATGCCAGCCGCGTTTCCAGGAACACCAGCCGATAGCGGGCGATCGAGGGCAGATAGATCAGCACCTCGCCCAGCACCACGAAGGCGATGGTCAGCAGCAGCAGCCGTCCCGACAGGCTGTCTGCCAGCGGCAGCCGGCGCCGCGGCGCGCGGCCACGGGCGGCGGCGGCCGGAGTGCGCGCCGGAAACAGCCGACTGACAAGGCGGTGGATCATGGGCCGCCCCCCGTTCACGGCAGGTGCCGCAGCAGCCGGACCAGCCGCCGGATGCGCGGGCCGAACAGCCGCGCGGTGAAATGGCTGCCGGCTGCCCGTTTCGAGGCTTCGCCCCTGGTCGGATAGGCGGCGATCAGCCCGGCGACGGCGCCGATCTTCAACCGGCTGCGGATGGCCAGTTCCCACATCCCCAGCAACTCGCCGGCATGGATGCCGGCGATACCGGCGCCAAGGATGCGGCCATGCCGGCCGACCAGCACCTTCACCATGCCCTCGGTCCGGCCGTCGGTGCGGGCGCGGTCGTTCTCGGCGAATGGCCAGCGCAGCACCGTGATCTGTCCGTGGCGCGCGCGGGCCTCGGCCTCGGTGGGGCCGACCCGGGCCAGTTCGGGATCGGTGAAGATCACCCGCGGGATGGCCCGGGTCTCAACGCGCGCCGGCAGGCGGAACAGGGCCCGGCGCAGCACGATGCCGGCCTGATGTGCGGCCATATGGGTGAAGCGCTGGGGCGGCGCACCGTCGACGCCGGCGGCGCAATCGCCGATCGCGAAGATCCGCCGGTTGGTGGTCTGCATCGACCGGTCGACGCGGATGCCGTCGTCATCGACCACCACCCCGGCCGCCGCCAGATCCAGGCCGTCGACCACCGGCCGGCGGCCGGTGGCGACCAGAAGCTGATCGCCGGCCACCACCCGGCTGCCGCCATCGGCCAGCGCCAGATGCAGCCGGGCACCGTCGCCGCCGGGGCCGGGTTCCGCCACCACGGCACGGGCATGGTCGATCAGCACGACACCCTCGGCCAGCAGCCGCTGGCGGATCACCTCGACCAGGTCCGGATCTTCCGTGGGCAGCAGGTCATGGGCGGTGATGAGCGTGACGGCCGATCCCAGCCGGATATGGGCCTGGGCCATCTCCACCCCCACCGGCCCGCCGCCCAGCACCAGAAGATGGGCGGGTTGCATGCGGTCGGTGAAGATGGTCTCGTTGGTATGCGCCACCACCCGGTCCAGCCCCTCGATCGGCGGCAGGGCCGGCTTCGATCCGGTGGCGATCACGAAGCGCCGGGCCCGGATGATGGTGATGGTGCCGTCAGGGGCGTGGGCCTCCACCCGGTCGCGATCGACGAACCGGGCATGGGCTGGGATGACATCGACACCCAGCCCCCGAAACCGGGCGGCGCTGTCCATCGGCGCGATCTCGGCGATCACGGCGGCGACACCATCCTTCACCGCCCGGAAATCCACCACGGGCGGTGGGCCGGACAGGCCCAGCGCCGGCCAACCTTGCGTGCCGGCCATGGCGGCGGCGCGCGCAAGCAGCGCCTTCGACGGCACGCAGCCGGTGTTCAGGCATTCGCCGCCCATGCGGCCGGCTTCGACCAGCACCACACCGGCGCCCATCTGGGCGGCGCCGGCGGCGACGGTCAGCCCGGCGGCACCGGCGCCGATCACGCAGATATCGGTCTCGATGCGGCGCGGGGCAGGACCGGTCATGGGCGTCTCCGTGCTGGATCGCTGGCTGGCGGGGCGGGGTCGCTGGATGGCAAGGTTGGGTCGCTGGATGGCGAGGCCGGGGGCGGAAGGCATGCGCGGCCCCGGCGCCACGCCCTGACATGCGACACCAAAGCCGGCAGCAGGGCAAGCACGGCAAGGCCGCTCAATCCCGCCAGGATCTCCGTCGACATCAGGTCGGACCAGGACGGCACCTGACCCGCTGCCAGAAGATCCCCCAGCCCGGCGCCGATGCTGACATAGATCAGCGCGCCCGGGGCGATGCCGATCAGTGTCGCCAACGCATAGGCCCGCCCCGACATGCCGAAGATCGCCGGCGCGATGTTGACCAGAACGAATGGAAACACCGGCATCAGCCGCAGGAACAGCAGATAGCTGAAGGCATTGCGGCGGAATCCGGCCTCCATCCGGGCCAGCCGGGCGCGCCGGTCGCCGCTGATGCGGCGTTCCAGCATCGGGCGCAGCGCGCTGCGGGCGGCCAGGAACACCGCGATCGCCCCCAGTGTCGCCGCGACGATCACCAGGCCCACGCCCGCGACAACCCCGAACATCACCCCGGCGGCCAGGCTGAACAGGGTGGCGCCGGGCAGCGAGATGGCGACCGCCACGGCATAGCCGATGCCGAAGACCAAAGCGGCCAGCAGCGGATGCCGGCCGACCAGACCGGTCAGTCGATCGTGATGATCGGCCAGCGCCTGCAGGGTCAGCGCATGGTGCAGGCCGCCGGCCAGCGCCGCCGCCAATGCCGCCACCATCACCACCAGCGGCAGCCAGCCCCGGACGGCGGCGGCCGTCCGGGGCCGGTCGGGTGGGGGGGATGGCTGCGGGCGCTGGGCCATGGGGCGGGGCGGCTTTCATTGGCGGGGCCGGTCATCACAGATGTAACGACCGGGCCATGTCACCGCCAATAAACTTGCCGTGAACGGTGCGTGTGCGTCAGCGCCGCCGGCGCACCAGCCGTGTGATCTGCTTTTCCACCTCGACGCAGGCGAACAGGGCCACGCCCGCCATGGTCGCGATGCCAAGGTCGGTCAGGTCCATGGGCACGCTGGTGAACAGCCGGTTCATCGGCGGCCACCAGGTGAACAGGGCCTGGGCGGCCAGGGTGGCGCCCACCCCCAGCAGCACGGCCGGCGTGCCCAGAATGCCGCGCAACGTCAGCGACGGCCCGGCCATATAGCGCACGGCGAACAGATAGAAGATCTCCATCGCCACCACCGCGTTGACCACCAGGGTGCGGGCGCCAGCAATGTCGTGGCCGCGTGCCAGACCGATCTGGAACACGGCAAAAGTGCCGGCCACGAACAGCAGCGACACGAAACAGATCCGCCACAGCAGAAAGCCGGTGATCAGCGGGGCATCAGGGTTTCGCGGTGGCCGACGCATCGCCGCCGGTTCGGCCGGCTCGAAGGCGAGGGTCAGGCCCAGCCCGACGGCGGTGATCATGTTGATCCACAGGATCTGCACGGCCGTCAGCGGCAGCACCGCGCCGAACAGAATGGCGGCCACGATCGCCATGCCCTCGCCGCCATTGGTGGGCAGGGTCCAGGCGATCACCTTGCGCAGATTGTCATAGACCGTCCGGCCCTCGCGGATCGCCGCCACGATCGAGGCGAAATCGTCATCGGCCAGCACCATCTGTGCCGCCTGCTTGGCGGCTTCCGTGCCCTTGTTGCCCATGGCGACGCCGACATCGGCGCGCTTCAGCGCCGGCGCGTCGTTGACGCCGTCACCGGTCATGGCGACCACGGCGCCCCGCGCCTGAAGCGCCTCGACCAGCCGCAGTTTGTGCTCGGGGCTCACCCGGGCGAAGATATGGCGCTCATGGGCCAGCCGGGTGAATTCCTCAGGCGAGGCCGCATCCAGAAGCGCGCCGGTCGCGGCCGGATGATGACCCACCATGCCCATGTCGCGGCCGATCGCCTCGGCGGTGACCGCATGGTCGCCGGTGATCATCTTGACCGAGATGCCGGCCGCGCGCGCCGCCGCCAGGGCCGCGATCGCCGCCGGGCGCGGCGGGTCGATCATGCCGATCAGACCCAGCAGCGTCAGGCCGTCGGCAACCCGCGCGGTCTCCGGCATCCGGTGGTCGGCGACCGGCCGGGCGGCGATGGCCAGCACCCGCCGGCCGCGCCGGGCCAGCGCCTCGATGCGATCCTCCCACAGCAGCCGGTCGGTCTCGTCGGCCACGCACATGGCGATCAGCACCTCGGGCGCACCCTTCACGCACAGCAGCGCCGGCGCCTCGGGTCGGCCTGCACACGCATGCAGGGTCGCCATCCAGCGGTGGCGGCTGTCGAAGGGGATCAGCCCGATCCGCGGCCAGGCCGCCCGGGCCTGATCCTGATCGACACCGGCCTTGGCCGCGAACCGCACCAGGGCCGCCTCCATCGGGTCGCCCTCCACCGTCCAGCGGCCATCGGGGGCGACGTGCAGGGTGGCGTCGTTGCACAGCAGGCCGGCGCGGGCGATGGCTGCCAGCTCTGATGCCGAGCTGTCGGGCAGCGTCGCCGCCAATCCCTCCGCTCCGTCAAACCTGTCCGCACCGTCGGATCTGTCCGGCAGGGCCTCGCCATCGGCGCCGGCCAGGGTGATGGCGCCGTCCGGCCCATAGCCGTTGCCGGTCACCGCCAGTGCCATGTCCGGCAGCACACAGTCGCGGACCGTCATCTCGTTGGCGGTGAGGGTGCCGGTCTTGTCGGAGCAGATCACCCCGATGGCCCCCAGCGTCTCCACCGCCGGCAACCGGCGGACGATCGCGCTGCGGCGTGCCATGCGCTGAACGCCGATCGCCAGCGTGATGGTCATCACCGCCGGCAACCCCTCGGGGATCGCCGAGACCGCAAGCCCGACCACGGCCATGAACGCCTCGTCGAAGGCATAGCCGCGCAGCCCCACCGCCACAGCGAACACCACGGCGGACAATGCCAGGATCATCGCCGACAGCCGCCGCCCGAAGGCCGCCATCTGGCGGACCAGCGGGGTTTCCAGGGTTTCCACCGCATCGATCATCCGGCCGATGCGGCCAAGCTCGGTGGCGCTGCCGGTCGCGACCACCAGACCGCGCGCCTGGCCGGCGGTGGTCATGGTGCCGGAATAGGCCATGCAGATCCGGTCGGCCAGGGCCGCCTCGGCGGGGGAGGGACCGGTCGACTTTGCCACCGGCACCGACTCGCCGGTCAACGCGCTTTCGTCGACATGCAGGCCCGATGCCTCGATCAGCCGCAGATCGGCCGGCACCCGGTCGCCGGCCTCGATCAGCACGATGTCGCCGGGCACCAGGGCCGCGGCATCGACCGTGGTGCGCCCGCCATCGCGCAGCACCGCCGCGCGCGGTGCGATCATGTCGCGGATCGCCGCCAGCGCCTTCTCGGCCCGGCCTTCCTGCACGAAGCCGATCGCGGCATTGATCAGCACCACGCCCAGGATCACCGCCGCATCAACGATGTGCCCCAGCGCCAGGGTGATCGCGGCGGCAACCAGCAGCACATGGATCAGAACGTCGCGGAACTGGCCGGCGATGCGGGCCGCCAGGCTGCGCCCACGCGTCGCGTCAAGCGCGTTCGGGCCGTAAGCCTCAAGCCGGATCGCGGCCTCGGCGACGCTGAGCCCGCCGGGGCCGGTACCCAGCGCCGACAGGGCGGCATCCGCCGTGGCGGCATGCCATGCGGTCATCGCATCCTGCGGTGCGGCCGGGGACGTGGGGGCGGGACGCTGATCGGTCATGATGTCGGGCCATCCTTGTCGAACCGGACGATGCGGAGAGACGACCATTGCAGATCGCAACCATAACATGATGCGGCGCAGCATCGGCTGCCTTGATCCAGGACAAGTGTGGTTGCGGGGCGGGGTCCGGTCTTGCGGATGCCGGGCCTCGCCGTCACAATCGCGGCGCGGGCCGCTTTCGCGGCAATGCCCGCACACACCGTCGGAGATCGTCATGCGCACAGGGTTCATCACAGCGATGGTCGCGGCCACCATCGTCTCCGCCTGCTCGCCCTATGATCTGGCGCCGGGCGACACCGATCTGGGCCTGAGCGACCGGTCGAGCCTGGCACGGGTCGCGTATCAGTATTATGTCGGCGATCAGCCGGCGGCGGATGGCATGGGACCGGTGGTGATGACCTTGCGGCCCGCCGATCGCGACTGCGCCGAAGCCCGGCGGTGGGCCTATCGCTATCCCGACGACCACTTCACCGCCTATGGCTATGCGATCCGCGACGGCGTCGGGCGTGCCGATGGCTGGTGCCCGCCCATGACCGCGATGCGGCCGTTGCCGCCCCCCGCCGCCCCGCCCACGGCCGAACAGGCTTTCGCGATGCGGGCAGCCGAAGCGGCCCGTGGCGATGCCCGGATTCTGGCCGAGCGTCTGTTTGAACTCGACGACCTGCGCCAGCGCGGCGTGATCGACGCCGATTATCATGCCCGGCGGCGGGCCGAGCTTCTGGAACAGCGCTGAGCATTGCGCGGCGCCGGTGCCGGCAGACACGCCGCCCCCCCGATTGCCCGATGGCAATACGATCGGCTGCCCAGGGCTCCGAATCCAGGTTAACGGAGAGGTAACCCGAGGATGGAAGCGAGGTATTTGACATCCCAGCCTGCGAGCTTGCGCCTGAGTTTCAGGCTCTTTTTGTCTGCGACCGCGCG
>NZ_JBBKTV010000025.1:0-20697 GCF_039630945.1 Tistrella arctica | reverse complement strand
TATGGCGGACGTGAACCACCCGATCCCATCCCGAACTCGGACGTGAAACCGTTCTGCGCCGATGGTACTTCGTCTTAAGACGCGGGAGAGTAGGTCGCTGCCAGGTCTTGAAACCGCACAACACGCCGGCCCAGCCGGGCAACACGCCAACCATGCGCGAGACATCTCATCTCAACAACACTGCCCAACGCACCACACCCGACGCGGGGTGGAGCAGCCCGGTAGCTCGTCAGGCTCATAACCTGAAGGTCGTAGGTTCAAATCCTACCCCCGCAACCAAGTTTCAGACACGCCGCCCTGGGTGAAAACCCCGGGCGGCGTTCTGCGTTTCGGGCGGGGGCTGCGGGGCAGGCATGGTCTGGGGGGCCGGAGCAGGGCAGGGGGCACCGAAAGCCCCACCACAGCCCCACACGCGGCCCGCCATCCGCCCCGCCATCCACAGCCCCGCCACGCCCAAAAAGGGCAGGGGGGTCCGAGGGGGCCCACGGCCCCCTCGCCGCTTCCGTCTCGCCGCGTCTTGTCCAAGATCGACGGGAATAGCTTAATCCCCTGTCCGGATTTCAGGGACCACCTCTCAGGTTCTGGGCTGGATCGGCGACGTGATAAACGAACGCCCCTATCCTCGGGAGATGGATCAGGATAATGCGCTTCGAAAGAAAGGCGCGTGACACATGCAAACATCGAGACAGCGCAGGGCCGTCCGTAACCGCCCGGCCGTCGCAAACATGCATCGGCTCGTAACGATTGAGCGTCCGGCCCTGGCACCGTCCTGCGTCCCGGTCAACCTCCGGGGCGGAAGACGCCGTTCCGGTCGCGCACCAGCGGCGCCGGCTGCCGGGGCAGGGGCGCGCCCGGCGCGTCGGTGATCGACACACCTTCCGGCCAGTCGGCGGGAGCGATCGCGACATAGCGGGCGAAGCCGCCCGAGCCGCCCTTGGGCTTCGCGAAGCCGATGGTGACCAGCGCCCCGGCTTCCGGCACCTTGTCGAGATTGGCCACACCTTCGGCCTGCACGAAATCATTGTGCAGCAGCCAGTGCTCGCCTTCGAGAGTGGGGGTGGTGTCGGTGTCGAGCGGTTCATGACCGTGGAACAGGATCTTGCGGTCCAGGTGCAGGAATTTCAGTGCGTCGAGCCCAACGCCGGGAAAGGGCTTCTGGTTGAAGCGCCCGGCATCCTCCCATTTCTTGTACCAGTCGGAGCGCACGAACACGACCGAGCCTTCGGGGATCCGGCCGTGCGTCGCTTCCCAGGCCTCGATATCGGCGACCTGAAGATGATAGCCGGCATCACCGGCAACCTTGCCGCTGATGTCGATCACCACCAGCGGCCGCACCGCATAGGTGGCCGGCAGATCGCTGATCGTGGCGCCAAGCGGATTCCAGTGCGAGGGCGGGTCGAGCTGGGTGCCATACTGATCGGTGGTCAGGTCATAGGCGCTGGCCACGAAGCCATGCTTGTCATAGGTGAATTCCTCGCCGGCGGCGACATAGCCCGGAATGTCCCGACCGGCGACCGCCGGCTTGAAGCGCGCATTGGAAAAGCCCGGCCAGACCGGCTGGACCGGCTCGAACGCATGGGTGAGGTCGATGTATTTCGCCGATTTCAGGCTCTGGTCATAAAGCGCCCACAATGATGTGTCCTGGGCGGACGCCGGGGATGTGTCCTGGGCGGATGCCGGGCCGATGCCGGCGCCGGGGACAAGGACGATGCCGGGGGCAAGGATGATGCCGGCGACCAGCAGAGCGGCGAGACGCGCCGGGTTGCGTGCTGCCTTCATGATCGGACTCCTGTGCGGATGCGCGTGCCGTCGGGCGCATGAGGTTCCGGGGATGTGACCATCCTCGGATGATGGCGCCGCCAAGTCGAGCCCGTCGCGCTGCGGTCATGCGGCATGGACGTGCCGTCAGGCTGCGTCCATGCCCTGTTGTGCGGTGGCGAACAGCCGGCCGCCGATGGCGCGGGCCGTGTCGAGATGGGATGCCGGGGCACCGGGATCGGATGGCAGCAGCAGATCGGTGGTGATCACGCGCGCGCCGCAATAGCCGAAGATGCCGTGATCGATCTGGGTGCGCATGGCACCGAAATAGCCGTGGCGGGCATAGGTCCGCAGATCGGCCCCGCCGATCGCGACCAGATGGACGCGCAGCCGGCCCAGCTTCTTCACCAGCCGCCCATCCGGCAGCTCGTCATAGGCCCAGCCATTGGTGAACACCCGGTCGATCCAGCCCTTCAACTGGCCGGGCATCGACCACCAATAGACCGGGTAGACCAGCACCAGGGCATCCGCCCGGTCGATCCGGGCCTGTTCGGCCAGAACATCCGGGGTGGGCGGCGCGGCCCGTTGGCTGGCCGCGATGTCGGCGGCGGTGAAGGCCGGGGCGAACCCCTCGGCTGCGAGATCGGCGATGTCGGCGGTTCGCCCTGCCCCTGAGGATCGCACGCCTTGGGCGAGATGACCGGCCACCGCATGGGTGAGAGAGGCGGGATCCGGGTGGGCGACGACGATGAGCGCATGCATCACGATTGTCCCGTTGGTTGATTGCGACAGGCGATGAGATGTTATATACTTTTAGTAAGTTACTTTTGGTATGTAGAGCGTGTCAAGCATGAAACCGCCACCACCGATCGCCCCCGGCTTCAAGACTCCGCGCCGCCGCCTGACGCGGGAAGACCGGCTGCGTCAGCTTGTCGACGTCGCATGGCAGGTGGTCGGGCAGGAGGGGGCCGATGCCCTGACCCTGGGCCGGCTGGCCGAGCGGGCCGGGGTGACCAAGCCGGTGGTCTATGACCATTTCGGCACCCGCAACGGCCTGCTTGCGGCGCTGTATCAGGATTATGACGCCCGCCAGACGGCGCTGATGGATCGGGCGATCGCCGAGGTCGCCCCCGCACTGACGCCCCGGGCGCGGGTGATCGCGTCGTGCTATGTCGATTGCGTGCTCACCCAGGGGCGGGAGATTCCGGGCGTGCTCGCAGCCCTTGCCGGCTCGCCGGAACTCGGCGCGCTGAAGCGGCAGTATCAACTGGCTTTCATCGACAAGTGCCGGGCGATCCTTGGACCATTCGCCGGCCTTGGTTCTTTCGCCGGCCTTGGTCCTTTCGCCGGGCGCGCGCTGGATGCGGCGGGGTTCTGGGCGATGCTGGGTGCCGCCGACGGGGTGTCGGATGCGGCGGCTGCCGGCGAGATCACACCCGACGACGCCAAGGACGCGTTGTTCCGCATCATCATCGCCATGGTCGGTGGCGATGCCAGGGAGGGTGCCGATCACGACCGGGCATGAGACGGATGCGGGTGGCCACGGGTAAGGCAACCCATCCGGCACTTGCCGCCCGTTTGGCGCGCCATGTACAGTCGGTCGATAACGCCCCGGAGTGGATATGACCGTGACGATGCCAGCGCTGTACGAAACCGACCTGTTCATCCCCCGCTATCGCCCCGTCGTTCGCGGGGATTGGGATCTGCGTGTGGTGCCGCTGAACGTGGCGCCCGGCTATTGGAGCGGATCGGTGCTGGTGCAGGATATGGCGGTGCTGCTGCGCAACCGCCAATCGTGGATGTCGACCACGCCGATGGAGATCGAGAGCCAGGAAATCGGTGTGCGGCTGGCCCGCGGCCATGTGCTGATCTATGGGCTGGGCATGGGCTGGTCGGCGGTGGCCAGCGCGCTCGTTGATGCGGTGACGGCGGTGACCGTGGTCGAACGTGACCCGGATGTGCGGGCGCTGCATGAAGACCTTGATATCGTGGCGCAACTGCCGGCGGCGGCGCGCGCCAAGATCCGCATCGTCGAGGGCGACGCCTATTGCTATGTTCCCGATCGGCCGGTCGACCTGCTGATGCCCGATATCTGGCTGCCCTTGATGAATGACGGCCGGGTCGACGAGGTCCGGCGCATGCAGGCCAATGTCGGCGCCACGGCGATCTATTTCTGGGGTCAGGAGCTTGAGATCGCCCGGCATGCGGTTGCAGCCGGCCGGGCGCTGGATGATGACGGCATCGCCCGGACGATCGCGGCATTCGATCTGCCGCTGATCGGACCTGAACTGCCGGGCTATACCGTAAAGCTGGTCGCGGCCACGCGCCGGTGGATGCGCGACCGCTGGCTGCCGGGCACCACGGCGCCCTGGTGATGCGGGTCAGTCATAGACCAGGGATGGCAGCCAGAGTGCGATGTCCGGCACCGCGATCAGCAGGATGATCATGGCGAAGATGACGCCGACGACGGGCAGGGCGCCGATGATGACATCGGTGATCGGCCCCGCCGGGCGCACGCCCTGCACGACATAGAGGTTCACGCCGATCGGCGGGGCCTCCGGCACGCGGACTGGCGAGGCAGGGACCGGCGATCAGCATCATGAACGGCACCGGCAGAACGATGCCCGGCACCATGCCGGCAAGATCGAGCCGCGGGATCGAGGTTTCGGTCAGCACGCCATAGAGGATGAGGGCGACCGAGGGCGGGATCAGGATGCGTGCAGGAGGTGACCGATGCCTTCGGCCGCCTGAAGGCGGCGGCGGGGCGGATCAATCACGACCGCAGCCGGACCTTGCGGATCATCTCGATGCCGGCCCTGTCGATGTCGGTGGCGCCCGAAATCTTGGACCTGTTCCGCAAGGTCGATCCACAGACGCGGATCGAATTGATCACGGCCGATTCTCTCAGCTATTTCAAGATGATCCGTGATGCGGTAACCAGATATGGCTCTGGGGAACCGCTGGGCGGCCAGCCGGGCATCGAACAGGGTACGCTGTCCCATGTTGAAACATCCGCTCGCGATCAGCAAGACCGTGTTTCAACGCTGTGCCGGCGATCCGGGCGGGTGAGCGGCGGCCGTGCTGTCGGATCAGTCGGATCGGATCAATCGCTGACCTGGTCCAGCAGATAGGCGCGGCGGCCGTCATCATGCCAGGCCTGGGCGCGGCCGGGCCCCTCGGTGGTCAGATAGAAGCGGTTCTTCCGGCCGTCACGGAAGGTCGGATAGATCGTCCAGTAGCAGCCATCGGCAAAGCCATACCGGCCCCGTTCCAGCCTGCCGCCCTGATGCGCGACGATGCAGACACCATCCGGCCGATAGGTGACCCGGGCGAAGGTGGCGCCGGTTTCGGGGGCGATGGCGGCGACGGTGCGGCCATGGATGAAGCGTTCGAGATCGGCGGCGGGCATCATCGGTGCCGCAATGGTGAGGGCGGCGCGGACCAGATCGGCATTGCTGGCGGCCACGGCACCGGATGGCAGGCGCCTGGTGTCTTCAAAGCCGATACGGCTGTCCAGGCCACGGTGCATGGCATGGCGCAACACCGGCCAAGTGCAGACACCGCTGCCATGCAGCAGCACCGGCAGGTGCAGCCCGGCCGCTTCAAGAACGGCAAGGATGGCGGCGGCTTCGGCCAATGCCTGATCGGGGTGTGCGGCGTGGACCTCGACCAGAACCCGCAGGCAGCGGGGGGCTTCGGCCAGGGCGACGAAACGGCGGGCATCGGCTTCAGACCACAGGCCGGCCTCGATGCCGATGCCCATCGCCGGCATCAGCCGCATGACCTCGACCGCATCGTCTTCGATCAGGTTGATCGAGACGTAATCGGGGCGGATGGTCCAGTCCCGGATGGGGGCGTGGCGTGCGTGCCCGCCGGGTGGGATCGACCACAGGGTCGAGATGCCGACCGGCACCCCCGGCACCCGCGCGCGGATGGCGGCCAGGGCCGCGCCGACATCATCGGGATGCAGGCTTTGCAAGCCGTCGGCGCTGCGCGGATGGACATGCAGTTCGGTGGCGCCGGCCGCGACCACGGCTGCGGCATCGGCGGCCAGCGCCTCAGGCGTGCAGGGCAGGGCGGGGTGAGCATCGGGCGTCCGGTCGCCGTTCAGGCAGGCTTGCAGCATGGCGGTATCGGTGCTCCGGATGAGGTCGGTGTGGCGGCGTTCCAGCCCATGATAGGAGGCGCCTGTGCTGCGCTCAAGACGAGGCAGCCTGTCCGCGGGCGTTGACATGGTCCGCCTCGACAAATAAGTTGATATCAACTTATTTACCCCCGAACGAAGGAAGCACGACGATGAGCTATGTCGACGGATTTGTGGCCGCGGTGCCGACAGCGGCGCGCGCGGCGTTTCTCGATCATGCCCGGATCGCCGCGACCGTGTTCAAGGAACACGGGGCGCTGCAGGTGGTGGAATGCTGGGGCACGGACGTGCCGGATGGCGAGGTCACCTCGTTTCCGATGGCGGTGAAATGCGCCGCCGACGAGACGGTGGTGTTCTCGTGGATCATCTGGCCGTCGCGGGCGGTGCGCGATGTGGGCATGGACAAGGTGATGGCCGATCCGCGCCTGCACCCCGACACCAATCCGATGCCGTTCGATGGCAAGCGGGCGATCTTCGGCGGGTTCGAACAGATCCTCGTCGCCTGATCGAACCACCGTCACCCCATGGCTCGCCCCCCGCCGCGCGGGCGGGGGGCGGCCGGGTGTCACCGGCTCAATGTCTGGGCGGTTTCCATCGCCATCGGCGCGAAGCGGGTTTCGAACTCGGGCCTCGGCCATTCGCTCAGCGAGCCCGCGATGTGAACCGCGCCGACCGGCCGGCCATTGCTGCCAAGAATGGCGGCACCGATCGCGATTTCGCCCATCAGCACCTCGCCTTCCGATGTAGCGAAGCCACGCTCACGCGCCTCTCTGATCCTGGCCCAGATGTGGTCGCGATCGGTGATGGTGTTCTGGGTGTATGGGCGGAATTCGGCTTGATCGAGGATCGCATCGACCTCGCCATCCGGCAGATGGGCCAGCATCGCGCGGCCGCCGGATGTGCACCAGGTAGGAAAGCGCCGCCCGATCAGGGTGGCATAAAAGCTCTCGCGCTTGCTTTGCAGCCGCACGGCGTAGACCAGTGAGCCGCCGTCGAACAGGCTGAGATCCACCCGTTCCCGCACCACCTTGCGCAGTTCGATCAGCACCGGCGTTGCCCGTTCGACCAGCGGGTCGCTGCGCAGATAGTCGAAACAGCGATCGAGCAGACGGCGACCCGGCCTGAAGCCGATGCCGCCATCACTGCGTTCCAGATAGCCCAGCCCCTCGAAGGTATGGGCGATGCGTTGCGCGGCGCTGCGGTCGATACCGACCGCGTTGGCAATTTCAGCCAAGGACAGCGCCCCGCCGGAGGCCCCGATCGCTTCCAGCACATCCATGGCCCGCACAACCGTTTGTAGTGTCAGCCGCGGGTCGGAAGTCCGTGTGCCGTCAGGCTTTTTCCCTGTCTTTCCCCCCATCGGGACCGATCTCCAGAATGCTCTTGACAGCGTGACGAGCGGAACAATAGCCTCAGTG
This sequence comes from Tistrella arctica, assembly GCF_039630945.1. NCBI lineage: Bacteria > Pseudomonadati > Pseudomonadota > Alphaproteobacteria > Geminicoccales > Geminicoccaceae > Tistrella > Tistrella arctica. Next base: position 13,377 of record NZ_JBBKTV010000025.1, on the reverse strand, counting down.
CAGAAAGAAATGCAAGTGTATTGAATATCGATACAGAGGCGAGAAACCACGATGACCGATTTGCCCGTCCTTGACCTTGGCCCCGACCCGTTCGAACGCGGGGTGGTACAGGGACGCACCCTCGCCGCCAGCATCCGCGCCAATCTGGAGACCTATTTCAACCGCTTCGCCATGGTTGGCTCGGACCGGGCGACGGTGCTGGCGGCGGCTGGGCGCTGGCAGGCCTTTATCGCCGAAGACAATGCCGATTACGCGATCGAGATGGCCGGTATCGCCAAGGGCGCCGGGCTGTCGCTCGACGAGATCACCGTGCTGAACGCCCGTTATGAGCTGACCTATGAGGTCTATTCGATCGAGGCGCGCCGCGCGAAGGGCGATGGCGCCCAGGCGGCGCCCGACCCACAGGACATGCCCGAGCAGGAAGGCTGCACCCTGTTCGGCCTGATGCCCGATGTCACGGCGTCCGGCGCCTGCGTCATCGGCCAGAACTGGGACTGGCTGGCGGGGCTGGCCGGCAACTGCTTCATCAAGCGCGTGCACCGCGACGAACAGCCCGAGCTGGGCAAGCCGGCTTTTGTCGGCTTCTCGGAAGCGGGCATCGTCGGCTGCAAGATGGGGGTCAATCAGGCCGGTGTCGGTCTGTGCATCGCCGGGCTGGTCACCGCGTTCGAGGGCCAGGGTGCGATGCGCAAGCCGGTGCATGTGCGCTGCGCCGAGATCCTCGATGCCTGGCGGTTCAGCGAGGCCCTGCGCCCGGTGTTGCAGACCGACCGGACCTGTTCGTCAAATTTCATGATCGGCCATGGCGATGGCGAGATCATCGACATCGAGGCGACGACCGGCCATGCCGCCTATCTGTATCCGCAAGATGGCGTCGTCACCCATTCCAACAATCTCGTTGCCGAACGGCGGGTGGCATCGCAGATCGAGCGCATCGCCCCCAGCACGCTGTTCCGCGCCGAGCGGGTGCGGCGGCACATGAAGGCTCAATCCGGTCGCATCGATCTGGATGTCATTCGCGCGGTGATGTCCGACCATTTCTCGGCGCCGGCATCGGTGTGCATGCATGCCGACCCGAAGCTGCCGGCGGCACGGCGCAACGCGACCATCGCCTCGGTCGCCATCGATCTGACCAACAAGGTTCTCTACGCCACGAACGGCAACCCCTGCCACAACCCGTTCCGGCCCTATCCGCTGGCCCCCGCCACGGCCCCCGCAGACGCCATGGAGATGGCATCGGCCTGAGGGCCTGCCCCTCCCCACATCCGCAAACGACAAGAACACGACCGACAAGAACACGACACATGAACGATCCGGTGGCGATGGTGGGAGCAACCACGCGGCCGGCCATGCGCAACAGGGAGCACAATCAACGATGACGAAGACATGGATGGCCCCGCTCGCGGTTGTCCTGGGCCTGATGCCGGCCATGCCGGCCCTGGCCCAGACGGCCAATCAGAGCCAGACGGAGGGCGGCACACCGGTTGATGGCGGCATCATGCGGGTGGCGATCCAGGCCGATATCCGCAGCCTGGACGGCAGCCGGGTCGACACGATCACCGATCTGGTGCTGCACCATATCTATGAGCAGCTTGTCGCCTATCGCGAGGATCTGACGGTCGGCCCGGCGCTGGCCGAGAGCTGGACCGTTTCCGATGACCGCCGGCGCTATGCCCTGCATCTGCGCGAGGGCGCGGTCTATCACGACGGCACGCCGGTCAAGGCCGCCGATTTCGTGCCCCTGTGGAACGACCGGATGGGATGGCGCGAGAGCCGCGGCACGCCCTGGGTCTGTGCCGCCACCTTCGACGGCACCCGCAGCACGAAGGTGACCAATGTCTCGGCCACCGACGAGCGGACCATCACCTTCACCATCGACCAGCCCGATGCGCTGTTCCTGGCCAAGCTCGCCGATCTGCCGTGCAATGTCTGGATGGCGGCGCCGGCGAATTTCGATGCCGAGGGCAAATGGAAGGACGGGTCGGCGATCGGCAGCGGCTCGTTGAAGCTGAAGTCCTGGAAGAAGGAACAGATGGTCGCGTTGGAGCGCTTCGACGGCTATGTGCCGTCGACCGAGCCCCGCGACGGCTATGGCGGCGACCGGACGATGCATTTCGACGAGGTCGATTTCGTGGTGGTGCCCGACAAGACCGCCGCCGAAACAGCGCTCTATGCCGGCCAGATCGATGTGGTGACCCAGATCCAGACCTCGCGGATCAAGGATGTCGAGGCGCAGGGCGCCAAGGTGATGACGGCACCCGGCCTGTCGATGTCGGCGCTGCTGATCCAGACCAACGATCCGGTGATGTCGAACCAGAAACTGCGCCAGGCGATCGCCCATGCCATCGATGTGCGCCAGATCGCGACCCTGAAGACCGATGGCCTGATCCAGCCCAACCCGTCGGGCGTGCCGGAATCGTCGGCGATCTATGGCGACGCGTTCAAGACCTGGCCGGCCTATGATCCGGCGAAGGCCAAGGCGCTGCTGAAGGAGGCCGGCTATGACGGCCAGCCGATCGTGATCGAGGCCAATAAGCGCTATATCGGCATGTACGACAATGCCGTGATCATCCAGGCGATGCTGATGGCCGCCGGCATCAACGCCCAGATCGAGGTGCTGGACTGGGCGGCGCAGCTCGATCACTGGATGTCGGGCAAATTCCAGATGATGTCGTTCGGCTTCGCCTCGCGCACCGATCCGGTGATGCTCTATGGCCTGCTGGTCGGCGACAAGACCAAAACACCGACCTCGCAGTTCAGCGACCCGAAGGCGATAGAGCTGTTGCATACCGCCGCGAGCACCGAGGATGTGACCGCGCGCGGCAAGGTTCTGGCCGGGCTTCAGAAGCTGATGGCCGATCAGGTGCCGGTCTATCCGCTGTTCTATTACCCGGTGGTCGACGCGGTGTCGCCGAATCTCGCCGGCTATGAGCCCTGGTCGCTCGACAAGCCGCGGACATGGGGTGTGTGGCGGCGGCAGTGACAGCGCGGCTGCGGCACCCGCCATACCGGATGGGTGCCGCGGCCATGCTTGATGACGCCTGAGCGTGCAAGGAGCCGGACATGAACGAGCAGACCCCCGACATCGCGCCCTGGCGCGACCCGATGATGCCCGGCGCGCCGCTGCTGCCGCAGCCGGGCTGGAGCATTCCGCCCTATCACCGCTGGACCTTCCAGCATATGCGCGAGATGACGCCGACCGCGCAGGTCTGGCGTGGCCCCGGCCCGGTGATGGCACTGGACGAGGCGCCGGAGCCCCTGGGCGGACTCAGCCTGCGGCTGCCGGGATGCGACGGCTCTGAAACGCTGGATGCCTTTCTCGATCGAAGCTGGACCGACGGCTTCCTGGTGCTGCATCGGGGCCGGATCGTGTTCGAGCGGTATATGAACGGCATGATCCGGCGTCGGCCGCATCTGTCGATGTCGGTGGCAAAAAGCATCGCCGGCACCGTGGCCGGCATTCTGAACCACCGGGGTGTGCTCGATCTCGGCGCACCGGTCCCGGCTTATCTGCCGGAACTGGCCGCCACCGCCTATCGCGACGCCACGGTGCAGAACCTGCTCGACATGACCAGCGGCGTGGTCTTCGACGAGAGCTACGACACGCCCGGATCGCATATGCAGAAGCTGGGGCTGGCCTGCGCCTGGGGTGGCGGCGGCCGCAGTCGGCCCGAGGGCTGGCCCGAGACGATCTGGCAACTGGTGCTGACACTGGCCGAGCAGGATGGCCCGCACGGCCAGGTGTTCCGCTATCGCTCGATCGAGACCGACGTGCTGGGCTTCCTGATGGAGCGGGCGACCGGTCTGCCGCTGGCCGAACTGGTGTCGGAGGTGCTGTGGGCGCCGATGGGCGCCGAGGAGGATGCCGCCTATACGGTCGATCTGGGCGGCTTCGCGCTGGCCGATGGCGGCTTCAACGCCACGCTGCGCGATTATGGCCGCTATGGCCAGTTGCTGGTCGATGGCGGGCGGCGCGGCGACCGCCAGATCGTGCCCGAGGCCTGGATCGAGGCGTGCCGCTTCGGGCGTGGCGGGCGGTTCGAGGGCATCTATGCCGAGGTTCTGCCCGGTGGCGGCTATCACAACAAGATCTGGCAGGTCGACCGCAGCCGGGGCAGTTTCGTCGCCCGTGGCATCTATGGCCAGTTCATCTTCGTCGATCCGCAGGCGCAGTATGCCGCGGTCAAGCTGTCGACGTGGCCCACGCCGTTGAGCGTGCCGGGCGCCGTCCAGACCATCGCCGCCTTCCAGGCCATCGGCGCGGCATTGGAGGCCGCATGATGCGCTTCATCCTGGGCCGCGTCGGCGCCGCCGTGCCGACCCTGCTGCTGGTGACCATCGCGGTCTTCACCATGATGCGGATGATCCCGGGCGACCCGGCCGCGGTGATGCTGGGCGATCTGGCGACCCCCGACATGGTGGCGGTGATGCGGTCCAGGATGGGTCTGGACCAGCCCCTGCCGGTTCAATATATCGACTGGCTGACATCGATGATCCGGGGCGATTTCGGTACCTCGATCGCCAATGGCGAACCGGTGCTGCCGCTGATGCTGGAACGCTTCCAGGTGTCGGCCACCATCGTGGTGATGGCGGTGGCGCTGGCCGCGATCATCGCGGTGCCGGCGGGCATGTATGCCGCCTGGCGCCAGGGCAGTGCGGCCGATCTCGGCATCGTCGCCACCTCGACGCTGCTGTTGTCGATCCCCAGCTTCTGGCTGGGCCTGATGATCCTGCTGGTCTTCGGGCTGTGGCTGCGCTGGTTTCCGGTGATCGGTTTCGTTGGTGTCGCCGATGACTGGGCATCGCGGCTGGGCGCGCTGGCGATGCCGGTGGCGACGCTGCTGCTCGTGGAAATGGGCGCGATCCTGCGCATGGCGCGGGCCTCGACCATCGAGGTTCTGCGCCAGGAATACATCACCCATGCCCGTGCCAAGGGCTTGAGCGAGGCGCGCGTGCTGCGCCGCCATGCCTTCCGCAATGCCTTCGCGCCGACCTGGACCCTGATCGGTCTGATCCTGGGCGCCTTGCTGGGCGGGATCGCGGTCACCGAAACCGTGTTCAGCATTCCGGGGCTGGGCCGGCTGCTGGTCGAGGCGATCTATACCCGCGACTATCCGGTCGTGCAGGGCTGCATTCTGATGATCGCGGTGGTCTATGTGGTGCTGAACCTGATCATCGACCTGCTGTATCCGGTGTTCGATCCGAGGGTGGTGCGATGAGCGCGTTCGTGAAGCGGGCCGGCGCCGGCGGCGTGCTGGGGGCGTCGATCGCCCTGTTGCTGGTGCTGGTGTGGATCGCGGGCCCGTGGCTCGCACCCTATGATCCGATGGCGATCGATATCGGCGCAAGGCTGGTCGCCTTCACCGCCGCCCATCCGCTGGGCGCCGATGATTTCGGCCGCGACATCCTCAGCCGGCTGATCCATGGCGCGCGGGCCAGCGCCACCATCGCCTTCGCCACGGTGGTCGTGGCCGTGACGCTGGGGCTGATCTTCGGCGTGCTGGCCGGCTATCTGCGCGGCTGGGCCGAACGGGTGATCATGGTGGTGACCGACAGCCTGCTGGCCTTTCCGGGGCTGTTGCTGGCGCTGGGGATCATGACCGTCACCCGCGCCGGTGAGACCGCGATGATCGTGGCGCTGGGGCTCGCCTATGCGCCGGCGGTGATCCGGGTGACGCGATCGACCGTGCTGTCGGTGCGTCAGCGCGAATTCGTCGAGGCCTCGCGGGTGATGGGCAATCCTGAGCGCATCACCATGTGGCGCCATGTCCTGCCCAACTGCATCGCGCCGATGACCGTGCTGGCGACCACGATGTTCGGCTGGGTGATCCTGGCCGAGAGCGCGCTCAGCTTTCTGGGTCTGGGGGTGCCGCCGCCGCAGCCGACCTGGGGCAACATGCTGGCTGCGGCGCGGCCCTATATCACCCAGGCGCCGTGGCTGATCATCCTGCCGGGCCTGTGCATCTCGCTGACCCTGCTGGGCGCGAACCTGCTGGGCGACGCGCTGCGTGACCTGACCGATCCGAGGATGCGCCGATGACCGCCCACCCCCCTCTGCTCGCGATCCGCAACCTGTCGGTTCGGGTCGATGGCGGCGATCAGGCCGTGGTGCAGGGCTTCGACCTGGATCTTCAGGCCGGACGGATGATGGCGCTGGTGGGCGAGAGCGGCTCGGGCAAGACCATGGTAGCGCGCTCGATCCTGGGCCTGCTGCCGCCGCCGATGATGATCGGCGCCGGCAGCTCGATCACCTATCGCGGACAGGAACTGACCGGGTTGCCCACCCGCCGGCTGCGCGCGGTGCGCGGTGCCGAAATCGGCATGGTGTTCCAGGAGCCGATGACCTCGCTGAACCCGTCGATGACCATCGGCGAGCAGATGGCCGAAGGGCTGGTGCTGCACCAGCGGCTGAACCGGGCCGATTGTCGCCGGCGGATCATCACCATGCTCGACCGGATCGGCATTCCCGCGCCGGAGCGCTGCCTTGCCGCCTATCCGCATGAATTCTCGGGCGGCATGCGCCAGCGGATCATGCTGGCATCGGTGATGCTGCTGAAGCCGAAGCTGCTGGTCGCCGACGAGCCCACCACCGCCCTTGATACGCTGGTCCAGCACGATGTGATGGAACTGATGATCGAGCTGACCACCGAGAACGACACGGCGGTGCTGCTGATCAGCCATGATCTGGGCATGGTGTCGCATTACATCGAGGATGTGGTGGTGATGCGTCATGGCGAGGCGGTGGAGCGTGGCCCGGCCCGCGACGTGCTGCTGAACCCGGTTCATGATTATACCCGCCGCCTTGTCGATGCCCTGCCGCGCCGGCGGGCCGATGCCCCGCGTGAGGCGCCGGTGACCACGCCATTGGTCGTCGCCCGCGATGTCGTCGTCGAGTATCCCGGCCGGGCGACGCTGTTCGGCCGGCGGGCGGTCAATCGCGCGGTCAAGGGCGTGTCGCTGACCATCGGCGCCGGCGAGACCGTGGCCCTGGTCGGCGGCTCCGGATCGGGCAAGACCACGCTTGGCCGCGCGATCATGGGGCTGGAGCCGATCGCTGGCGGCGGCATCACCCTCGACGGCCGGCCGGTCGGCCGGATGCAGGCGGGGCGCGGCCCGATCGATGACGACGCCTGTCGCCAGATGCAGATCGTGTTCCAGGATCCTTACGCCTCGCTCGATCCGCGCATGCGGGTGGAGGAGATCGTGGGGGAGCCGCTGCGGCTCGACGGGCTCGACCGGGCCGAGCGGCGCGAGCGGGTGCGCGCGACCTGCGACGAGGCCGGCTTGCCGCTCGACCTGCTGGACCGCCACCCCCATGCCCTGTCGGGCGGTCAGCGCCAGCGGGTGGCGATCGCCCGCGCCATCATCCGCGATCCGGCCTTCGTCGTCGCCGATGAACCGGTGTCGGCCCTGGATATGACCGTGCAGAAGCAGATCCTGCTGTTGATCCGGCGGCTTCAGGAACGCCGGGGCTTCGCCTGCCTGTTCGTGTCGCATGATCTGGGGGCGGTGGAGCAGGTCGCCGACCGGGTGGTGGTGATGCAGGCCGGGCTGATCGTCGAGGAAGGCGCCTGCGCGCGGATCTTCGACGCGCCCGAGGCCGAGTATACCCGCCGCCTGCTGGACGCGGCGATGTTGCTGGGCCGCAGCTTTCCCGGCGCCGATGCCGGGCCTTCCGCCAATCACCCGCAGCCAGCCGCCACGAGGACGCCCGATGTATAGCCCCCCCGCCTATCGCGCCGACGATCCGGTTTTCCTCCGCGCCCTGATGCGCGAATGGAGCTTCGCCACCCTGGTCTCGCATCTGGATGGCGAGACCCTGATCACCCATCTGCCGGTGCTGGTCGATGAGGGGGGCACGGGCCTTGGCGTGCTGTCGATGCACATGGCGCGGGCCAATCCGCACTGGCGGCATTTCGAGGCCGGCGCCGAGGCGGTGGTGATCTTCAGCGGCCCCCATGCCTATGTCTCGGTCAACTGGTATGAGGGCAAGCAGACCTTTCCGACCTGGAATTACGGCGCCATCCACGCGCGCGGGCCGGTGACGCTGGAACACGACCCGCTGGCCCTGCGCGACCTGCTGGCCCGCACCATCGCCACCTATGACGCCCCGCTGGGCGGCGCCTGGCGGTTCGCGGATGTCGACGAGGACAAGGTGGTGCCGAGGCTTGGCGGCATCGTCGGGTTGCGGGTCGCGATCGCCCGGCTCGATGGCAAGCTGAAGTTCAACCAGGACAAGCCCGCCGCCGACCGGGCGCGGGTGCGTCATGCCCTGATGCAGCATCCGGCGACGGCCGATGCCGCGCGCTTCATGACGCGGCTGGAGAGCGGCGGTTCCTGACCCGCCCCGTCTCCGCCCCTCCGCCCCATCATCCCTTCGGGAGAACCATCGTGACCATTCAGCCCAATTCGGTCGAGGCGCGCGATATCGCCTATCAGATGCCGGCCGCCGCCGATATGCGCCGGCATGAGGAGACCGGTTCCGTCGTCATGGAGCGTGGCGACGGCATCTATGTCTGGGACAACACCGGCAAGCGCTATATCGAGGGGCTGGCCGGATTGTGGTCGGTGGCGGTCGGCTTCGGCGAAAAGCGGCTGGCCGAGGTGGCCAGGGCGCAGATGGAGCGTCTGCCCTATTATCATAGCTTCAGCTACAAGACCCACGGGCCGTCGGTCGATCTGGCGGAGAAGCTGATCCAACTGGCGCCGGTGGCGATGTCGAAGGTGCATTTCACCTCGTCGGGCTCGGAAGCCAACGACCTGATGGTGAAGATGGTCTGGTATCGCGCCAACGCGCTGGGCCAGCCGTTGAAGAAGAAGATCATCGGCCGGATCAAGGGCTATCACGGCGTGACCATCGCCGCCGGATCGATCACCGGCCTGCCGCGTAATCATGAGAGCTTCGATCTGCCGCTGGACCGGATGGTGCATACCTCGTGCCCATCCTATGTCCATTTCGGCCAGCCGGGGGAGAGCGAGGCCGATTTCACCGCCCGCATGCTTCAGGATCTGGAGGATCTGATCGCGCGTGAGGGGCCGGAGACCATCGCCGCCTTCTGGGGCGAGCCGGCGATGGGGGCGGGCGGGGTGCTGCTGCCGCCCGAGGGCTATTGGCAGGGCGTGCAGGAGATTTTGCGCCGCCACGACATTCTGCTGGTGGCGGATGAGGTGATCTGCGGCTTCGGTCGCACGGGGCATATGTTCGCCTGCACCACCTATGGCATCGCGCCGGATGTGATCGTTCTGTCCAAGCAGTTGTCGTCATCCTATCTGCCGCTGTCGGCGATCGTGATGAACGACCGGGTCTATCAGCCGATCGCCGATGAAAGCCACCGGCTGGGCGTGTTCGGCCACGGCTTCACCGCTTCGGGCCACCCGGTCGCGACGGCGGTGGGGCTGGAAAACCTGAAGATCATCGAGGAACGCGACCTCGTGGGCCATGTCCAGCGGATATCGCCGCATTTCATGGACCGGCTCGCAAGACTGGCGACGCATCCGCTGGCCGCATCCTGGCGCGGCGTCGGCCTGATGGGTGCCGTGGAACTCACCCCCTGGGAAACCCCGTTCACCGCCGCCCAGACCGTGGCCGCGCGCATGGAGCAGGAGGGCGTCATCATCCGCGGCATCGGCGAGGCGATCTGCTTCTGCCCGCCGCTGATCATCACCGACGCCCAGATCGACGAGATGTTCGACATCGCCACCCGCGCCTTCGACGCGGTGCTGGCCGAGCGCGGCTGAACCACCCCGGAACCCGCGGCCGGTCGCCCGATGCGTGCGGCGACCGGCACCATTGCGCCCATCGCGCGACCCGGCGACAATGACCGGCGGGGCTTGGCCATCACCGGCCGGGCGGCCCCGGGCGATCAACCGTGCCGGGTTGCGCAGGTGCTGGCCGGTGGAGTCGCGCGGGGGTATCTGAAGCCGAAAAATGCGATGACGCCACGCTGGACCAAGGAGCTATGGCCGCATAACCTGAACCAAATGGTTGCCGGCAAAACCGGACGGTTCAGGTCGGTCTCAATGCTGAGCTTCTCCTAAATCGGGTATGTCAGTGACACGCGAAGACCCTCTGGAGATGACGCTCTACCGCGGCTCGTCGAAGCATAAGAACCGTCCCACCCAGGAGCGGAAGGGAACGCTCTGTCCCGAATGGACGCACAGGACGCCAACAGGTGGCTTTGCGAATGACGTGTATGCTCATGACTGGGGAACAACAGAAGCCGCCAAGCTCTTTGCAGCGGCGGTGATCGATCCGTCGAGCCAGAAACGTTATGCGACGGCGAAGGGAATTGCGTTCGAAGCAAGGCCGACGAACGATGGAACTTGGCACGGCTTTCCGATTCCCTGGGAAAGTGTGCCACCCTCTATAAAAAATGAATGGCTGGATAATGGCGGGGTGTCGCGGCAGGCGGTGAAGAAATATATGAGAGTCGATCAGGCAGACATCAGTTGGGCCATGGAAACGGAGTCCTGATGACTGAGCTTGCGTGCTTTGGCGATCCGGCGCGTTTCGAGATCGCGGTCGGATGGACCGATGATCCCGAGCCCCGCGCACGACGACCTGCCCATGGCGGCTGGTCGACCGGAGTGTTGCGCCTGACCGTCGGCAACCATGTGCTGACGCGCCACGACTATACCGGCGGCGATCTGCACGAGGTTCATTGGTACCTGTTGCCGGTGTTCGAGTGGCTGGCGACCAATTGGGTGTTCCTGTTGCATGAGGAACGCTTCGCTTGGCGGGAGAACGATGGCGGGCCGGCAGCAATCGCTTCGTTCAGGGCGCTTCGCCGTCTGATTGACGCTCAGTCGCCATCTGAGCGGGTGGAGTATGCCGAGGCGCAGACATGGTGGTCACGCCACGCATTGCGTGCCGCAGACTCAAGTGCGCTTTTTCCCGATGTTGTCGTGCGCCGACTGATCGACGACATCGAAATCTCCTGGACCGCACGTCAGCCTGCCTATGCGCCCGACGGCTTTCGCTTTGCACTGGCGCCCGGTGTCGCGACGTTGCCGGTTGATGATGTCGCGCGTCCCCTCTGGGAGGCCCTTGCCTGGGCCATCAGCAGCCCGCCAGCGGGCCTAGACGAAGACGATCGTCGATCTCTGGCTGACCTGGAGCAGAAAATCAGTCAGCTTCAGGCCTTCACGTCACCCGAATTGGAGCGGGCATACCTGCCGCCATCACTCTTTGGAAGATTGACCACCGCGCGCCGCCAGACACGTCTCGACGATCAAAGTGTCCGCATGCACGGGATACCTGTTCTTGAACGGATCGACGACGCCGTTCTTATGTTCGGCGGCGCCAACCCTGATATTGGGGCGGCGGACGCCCGCAGATTGATGACATTGCTCGCACATCAGCGTGGGGGACGCGACGCTGCTGCACTGGCTGAGTTGGTGGACACCAGAATCGGATTGCCGGTCGCAGCGCCTTTCCAGGAGGGCTACGATTTAGCCGAGGACTTGCTTGAGAAACTCGATCTTCCGGACGAGGCGGCCTTTGTCGATGTGCGGTCGATCGTGTCAGGATTGGGTATTCGTGTCCTCGACGAGAAACTGGATACGCCCTCGATCCGCGGGGTCGCGATCGCCGGGACGGAGTATTGCCCGGCAATCCTGGTCAACTTGGCGAGTCCATTCAACGCCGTGGAGGTCGGCCGCAGGTTCACGCTGGCCCATGAGCTGTTTCATGTCCTTTTTGATCGCGAGCGAGCCAAGAGGGTTTCACATACAAGTGGACCTTGGGCACCACCTGGTGTCGAGAAGCGCGCGAATGCGTTCGCAGCGATGCTTCTCATGCCACGCGACATGGTGCGGCGTTCTCTGCCCAATGGCGCGCTCAATAGCGACAACATCCGAGCCGCAGCACAAACAATGCAGGTCGGTGTCAGAGCGCTGATCGCGCATCTTTACAATATCAGCATGCTCAGCGAGTTCGAGCGCGATGAGCTGCAAGCGTCGCTATTGGCCGCTTGATGAAGTTTCCCCGGCGTTCGCCCTCGTGTATTAAGCCGGTCCGTATGTTTATTTCTGTCGTTCGATCGATATGGTCCGCATCATCAATCGCGGACGCTCGCGCCTGCTTCTCTTCACCACGGATGATCAGAGTCGGCTTGAAACCCATATCGACCGCACGATACGCCGCGTGAGCAGTGCGGTGAAGAATGCGTTGAGAAGTATTTGGGCTGATGCGATGATGCCTCGGCATTCTTTGCCAGCCGCGGTTTCGCTTGATTCATGCGAAGAAGTGTCTGGCTGGCTCAACGACTTGGCAAGCCCGGACGTCAATTTGATCGTGTAGACGATGGCGTTCATGGTCTCACGCATCAGATGGTGTCTCAGCCGATTCGTGTTCGTCGGTGGTGGCGCGAACGGGGCCAGAACAGCCATACCCATCGCTGGGGCCGCTTCCATAACGCAGGTGATCGTGGCTATGCTGCTATCGGAAGGTTGGCGTTCGTACGAGGCCCTCTAAACTGGCTTTAACAACCGTTTGGGCTCATCTCTGCATTCAGCTACTCGTCTCCTTCGAAATTTGAGACAGGTATCTTAGAAGTCGGAAGAGTATTTAAATATAGTATAGAACTAAATATTGGGGTTTAAAATATGCCACAGTTATTGACAATTATAATATTAGTTATAATCATAAAATTTATAGGGGATTTTTGGGAAATATCTATTATAATTTCTGGCTCTATAATTTTTTGCATAGTTTCGGTTCTGACGCTCAGTTGGCTGATGATCGCACATGATCAGAAGAAGAAAGCAAGGGCTGATGAGGCGGAAAAAGAGCGGCTACGCCTTGAGCCTTTAAAAGAAGGAGAAACCGTTCAGCAAAGGGTAAGACAGCGCTTCTTGCAGACTTGCCAAACAGAGTTCGGCCGCTTGGCAGATATGCGAGTTCGTGGAGAAGAGGATTGGAAAGTAGAATTGCATATCCTGCTTTCTAATAAACTCTGGCCGACTCTGGATACGTATCAAAGGAAATGCCTTGCCCAGATGAAACGCGATTTTCCTGGCATTTTCGAAGGGCCTATCCGCGATCTTGCAGCAGAGAAAGAACGTCAAGATAATATTCTGGCCCAGAAGAAAGTAGATTCTGTTCGAAGCCGATACCATCCATCTTTAATGACGCCGCAGGAATTCGAGTATTGGTGTCGCGATATATTGACACAGCAAGGATGGGCTGCGAGCGTCGTTGGCGGCTCGGGCGATCAAGGAGCAGACGTAATTGCAAATAGAGCGGGGGTTACTCTTGTACAGAGAGGGTATTCGCCTGACAGTTCCGCCTCGGGAGCCGGGTTAAGCGGCGGTCGCCGCGATGGCTTTCGGGGTCGTGCGCTTCTGTTCCTTGGGTTGGGGTTTCAGGATGCCTTC
>NZ_JBBKTV010000024.1:0-34931 GCF_039630945.1 Tistrella arctica | reverse complement strand
GTGGACGGTGCTGAAGCGGATATCACCACGGAGGAACAGGCGCGAGCTGATGCTGATGGTGCGTTGGCCGCGCTGGTCACCACGCTGTCAGCGCGGGCGGATGCCGCTGATGATGCGATCGTGGCAGCCGATGCGGCTGTGGTCATCGAGGCGCTGGCGCGGGCTAGTGAGGATGATGCGCTTGCCGCGCAGATCTCAACGCTGACAGCCGATGTGGGCGCGGCTTCGGCGGCGATCACCGCCGAGGCGCAGGCGCGGGCGAATGCCGACGGCGCGCTGGCCGCGCGGGTCACCACCCTGACCGCTGATCTGGCGGATGCCGGCGCGGCGATCAACGTCGAGACGGCGGCGCGGGTGGATGCGGATCTGGCGCTGACGTCTGCCGTGACCGGGCTGGCCTCGCGGATGGGCGGGGCTGAAGCCGGCATCGAGGATGAGCGGACCACCCGGGCGGCGGCAGACCATGCGCTTGCCACTGACCTGACCAGCGTGACAGCGCGGGTCGCGACGGTCGAGGGCGGGCTTGATGCCGCCGGCGGGCGGATCGACACAGCGGAAGCGCAGGTCATTGCGAATTCCGCGGCAATCGCCGATGCGCGGTCGGCTATCGCGTCCGGTCAGGATCAACTGATCGCCTATGTCGCCGAGGATGCGGAGCGGCAGGACGCGACGGCGGATGCGGTCGCCGAAGGGCTGCTGGCGTCGGTGCTGGGGCAGGCCGATGCGGCGGCGGTGCGGCGGGATGATGCGGCGCTGATCCGCCGTGACGTGGTCGCACGGGTCGAAGCCGGCGAGCGCGTGGAGGCGGCGGGGCGCGAGGTGCTGGCGGTGCGGCTGGCGGGCGCGGAAGCGGCGGTGGCTGCCGAGCGGGTGGCGCGGATCGATGGCCTGGGCGCGCTGGCGTCAGATGTTGCCACGGTCGGTGTGCGGGTCGGGGCCGCGGAGGCGGCTGTGACGTCCGAGGCGCTGACGCGCGCCAATGATGTTGCCGGGCTGGCCGCGCTGATATCGACCCTGACGACCCGGGTGGTTGGCGCTGAGGCGTCGGTGACCAGAGAGGCGGAGGCGCGGACTGACGGCGATGTCGCGCTGGCCGCTGGCCTGTCGGCCCTGACCAGTCGGGTCGGTGATGCTGAAGCCGGCCTGACCAGCGAAATGGAAGCCCGGACGTCGGCGGACGCTGCCGAAGCCCTGGCGCGCGAAACGCTGGCTGCCCGGGTCGGGGCAGCCGAAGGCGATATTGTTGCAGTCGCGGCCGCGATCGATGTCGAGCGGGATGCCCGCGCCGATGCCGATGCGGCGGAAGCCGCCGCGCGCGAAACGCTGACCGCGCGGGTCACCGGCCTGGAAGGTGAGGTCGGCGACGCGCAGGCAGCCATTTCGGTTGAGGCTGTGGCCCGGGCTGACGGCGATGGCGCGCTGGCGGATCGCATCGACACGGTCGAGGCGCAGGCCGGCGCCAATGCGGCGGCGATTACCGCCGAGGTATCGGCGCGGGTTGATGCGGTGCAGGCGGAAGCCACGGCGCGGAATGCGCTCACCGCCCGGGTCGGGGATGCCGAAGCCTCGATCACCACCACGTCGTCGGCGCTGGCCGGCCTTGACGGGCTGGTGCGCGCGAGCTGGGGCGTGCGCGTTGATGCCGGCGGTCGGGTTTCCGGAGTGTCGCTCAACGGCTCGCCGTCTGAGAGCGAGTTCGCCGTCATCGCGGACCGTTTCAAAATCAGCGCGCCGGGCACCCCGGCGCTGACCCCGTTCGAGATCGTGGGCGGCGTGGTGAAGATCCGCGAGGCGGCAATCGGCACGCTGGGCTTTGACCGCATCCGGCCGGATAGCGTGCAGATCCTGACCGATCAGCTTGCGGTAGGGGCCGCGTCAGAGACTGCCGCGGTCGACGAAGCTGAAACGGTCAGCCGCAGCGGCAGTGGGATGGGCACGCTGACGGTCTCGGAGCTGGCGGTAAGCACTGCCGGCGAAAAGGTGCTGGTGATGTGGTCTGGGTATGTCCATGCGATTCCGACCGCTGGCCTGGTGCGGCTGCGGGTCCAGCGGGTCGGTGAGCCGGACGTGATCCTCCGCGACATGCTGATGCGTCCGACCCAACAGATCCCTCTGGAGACGTTGCCTGGCGGGGACAATTACAATCCGCAGCCCGCTCAACCGGAGGTGATCCAGGTCATGTGTGTGCAGGCGGTGGATCATCCGCCGGCGGGCGCCCACAGCTATACCGTGACGCTGACCGGCTACGGCTATCTGAGTGCAAATCAACGGACGCTGACGGTGCAGCGTCTAAAAACGGAGAGGTAAGTATGTCGTGGTATTCGACAGGCACGGTATCCGTCACCAGCGGCTCGACCGCAGTGACGGGTACGGACACGCTGTGGGCGACGCAGGTGGCTGCCGGCGATGCGCTGTATCTCGATGGGAATCTTTATGAGATCCAGTCGGTCAGCAGCAATACGTCTCTTCAGCTTCGGGTGGCCTATGCGGGCACCACGGGGAGCGATCGCAGCTACAAGGTCATCAGGTTCTTCAGTAACACCGGCGTTGGCGATCTGGCATTGCGAGTACAGCAGCTCGTCGTGCGATATGAAGGCGCCCTGGATACGGCGCTGTCCGGGCGCTTTGAGTCCGGCAATGCGGGTGCGCCGGGGGTGGCTGCCAGCAGCGATCCTGACACCGGCGTGTTTTGGCCAACGGCAAACGTTCTGGGCCTCGCTACGGCGGGGACGGAGCGGGTCCGGATCAATGGCTATCAGATCGGTGTCAATGCGCCGGTCCCTGCGGCCAATCTGCATATCCGTGAGCCGGTCGGCGTCGGCAACGTCGTAATCGATGCGCTCACATCATCACAGAGGTCGGAAGTGATCCTGTCGGAAGCCGGCACGAGCCGCGCCGTCCTCAGTTGGCGCGGGACCACAAACCCAACCCAGCCCGGCGAACTGCGCATCGGCACCGTCGGACCCGGACGCATCCGGTTCATCACAGGTGGCGCGAATTACCTGTGGCTCGAAGACAACGGAAATATCGGCGTTCGGAACGCCGCGCCTGCCTATCCCCTCGACATTACGGGGATCGCCAACGCCACGATGCTCGGGGTGGGCGGATCGTGGCGGGCAGACGCCAGCACGTCCGGCGCGGATCTGGTGATCAGGAATGGCATGTCGAGCGCGTCGATTGCAGTGATGGTGCTGCGACAGGCTGGTGATACCGAAGGCTATTCGACGCAAGCGACAGCAATGTCTGTTGTCAAGTCGGGTGCGACATCCAGGTCGATCAATGCGGCTGGCACGGTCAATGTCACGGGCAGCGACTATGCCGAGTACGAGCGCAAGGCGCCCGGCTGTGCGCCCGTCGTCAAGGGCGATGTGGTCGGCATCGACGCGGCCGGCCTGATCACGGATCAGTGGCTGGCCGCTGTGCATTTCGCGGTCAAGTCGACGGACCCGTCCTTCGTGGGCGGCGACACCTGGGGGGCGTCCCTTGCTCCGCAGCCCCTCGCCCCCGAAAGGGGGGAAGACGAGAGCGATGGGGACTGGTCGGCGCGACTGGCGGCGCATGAAGCCGCAATGGCATCCTGGGAACAGGACGCGGAGACGGAACGCGTGAAATGGGACCGCATCGCCTATGCCGGCAAAGTCCCGGTCACGCTGCCCGACGGCGTGACGGCAGCCGCCGGTGATTGGATCGTCCCGGCTGCCGGGCCGGATGGCGGCATCATCGCCACGGTGGTGGCAGACGGCGCGCTGACCTTCGATCAGTACCGCAGGGCGGTCGGCCGGGTGCGGCTGATCGGCGCCGATGGGCGGCCGATCATCACGATCAAGGCGGCCTGACAGCCCGGCCTGATCGGGCCGGGCGAACATGGGATGGGACGGGACGGGATATGGACATCATATCGGCCGGGGTCGCGCTGTGGCGCGAGGCCTCGGATATTGTCTGGCGGCTGAGTGATGCCGTCGGTCTGACGGTGCTGGCTGCCTATATCGGGCGGCTTCTTTTTCACGTCGGGGAGGTCCAGCGCGGCCGTCGAACGTGGTGGTCGCGGCACCTGATCTGGGAGGTGATCGCGGCCGTCGGGATCGGGCTGATCGCCGACGGTGTGGCTGCCTATGCCGGACTGCTTGACGGGCCGGTCCGCATCGCGGTCGTGGTCGGGCTGTCCTATCTCGGGCCGCGCGGCGTGCAGGACATCATCCTGCGGATCGTGGCTGCGCGCACCGGTGGGCGGGTCTGACGCGCAGATCCTGACCGTCACTGCCGAGGGCGGGACCGTCAGGCTGCGGCTCTACGGCGCCGGCGGGGCGCTGCTGGGCGAGATCGACCGAAGGCCGCGCCAGGTGGTGGCGTTGGCCCGGCGGCTGCTGGACGCGGCCGCTGAAGCGGAAAACCAGAATGGAACGGCATAGGGCGCCCAATCGGGCGCCCTTCTTTATGACAGGGGCTGTGAATATGGAACAGAACTTGGCGACGGCCTTCAGGGTGACGATGGCGGTCGAGGGCGGCCAACGGTTCGTGGACCACCCATCGGACCCGGGCGGGGCAACGAAATGGGGCGTGTCGCTGCGCCTGGCGCGCCGGCTGGGCCTGGACCTGGATGGTGACGGCGATGTCGATGTTGACGACATCCGGCTGATCAGCGAGCCGGTGGCCCAGCGGGTTTTCGATCAGGTGTTCTGGCAGGCGGTGCGCGCCGATGACCTGCCGGCCGGGCTGGATCTGGCGACCGCGGATGCGGCCTTCCATCACGGGGATCTGGCGGCGCGGCGGCTGGTGCAGCGGGCGGCCGGCGTGACGGCAGACGGGATCATCGGGCCGATCACCCTCAAGGCATGTCATGCGGATCGCATGGAGGTGCTGCGCCGTCTGGGCGGCGTGCGGCTCGTCTACATGTCCACGCTGCCCGGGTGGGGCACATTTGGTGAGGGGTGGGGCTCGCGGGTCGTGGACGTCCATGCGGCCGCGCAGGATCTGGCGGTCGGCCGGATCTGAATGATCCTGCGTCATTGCAACTGCAACTATCAATCACGAACGGCGCCACTCGCATTGGTCGAGTGGCGCCGTTCTTCGTCTGGTGAAAGGGGAAGGCTATGGCGATCGAATCTGGTGTTGATCTGACACCCCTGATGGGCTCGCTGCTGGAGCTGACGGCGGCGGCGGTGACCGGCCTGGTGGGCTGGGCGCTGCGGCGGTATCTGGGGCTCAAAGCGGATAACGAGATCCGCGGCTATATCTATGAAGCTGCGAGCCGCGCCGCGAAGATCGGACTTCAGCGCGCGCAGGAGAAATATGGTCACCTCGACAAGGTGACCGTGGGAAATGAAGCGCTCGATATCGGTGCGCGCTACATGACCGAAATGGTCGGTGATGGCATCCGGCGCTTCAATCTGACGCCTGAGAAGGTGCGGGATCTGGTTGAAGCGCGGATGCCGTGATATCAGGCCGTTCGTGATCCGGCGGGGCGATAGTCGTTATTTCCAGCGACCATTCGCCCCGCTTCCAGGACGAGGTGGCGGTGGTCAATCGTCTCCTTTATCGTCCTGATCTGATCGTCCGAAGTGTGATTTCAGTTCGGCGACGAAGCCGCCAATCCGCTCGCTGAGTTCGATTTCCCTCTTCTGGAGATGTTTCCTCGCGTGGTCCGATGCCCATTGTTCCGCATCGTAGGCTATGCCCGAAGTCTTGAACGTGATCCGTTCAATATCTGCTATGCGATGGCGGCTAATCTTCTTCTTTCCCTCGGCATTTGTTCTGATATGCATGGAACCCGGGCTGATTTCCCGTGTCGCTGTGATGCCGATAATACGAAGTTCAGCAGTGAGTTCTTCTTTCAGGCTCTGAATTCTGAAATCAACAATGCAATGCTCTGGTTCGAAATCGATGTTGAGCGACATGCGATTGCCGAAGCTGATTGCGCTTTCTATAAAGCGGTTGGCCGCATTGGATAGATTTGAGAAGGATACGGAACCAACGACCCAAGGTTTGACCCGTGGTTTCGACTGTTCTTCGAACGATCCGTCTGTCTCGCCCGTTTCATAGCGGATTGAGAGTTTCGGGCGACGGTCAGTGTTCCCCTTGTAATCATTTCCGAACAGCGTTATCGACATGGCATCTGCCTCAAACGTCCATCCTGCCCGTAATATATCTTCGGCATAGTGTATTATGACGTCAGGTATATTCTCGAATTCTTTTCGCTTCAAGTCGTATGCCATGTAATTTTCGCCGGGCGAGGGAATGTAGACCATGTCCAGCGCAAACAGTTTGTTCTGGCCGCTTCGGATGCAGTGAGCGCGCACATGGTGTGCCGTGATGCTGATTGGGACGATTGATCGCGTCGTGCCAGGGATGCTCCCGCCCATATAGATGATTTGAATGGGGGACTGGTGCGATGCCGCGTCCTTCAGCATCGGTAGGATTTCGTGCAGATCAGTTATCGGCATTCATGTATCTCTTGCAATTATATTGATGGCCAGCGGTTAATGGTCGTGCGAATTATTCATTCGCATGAGAAATCACCGGATGCCCATCGAAGTAAACGTTCTCTATACATTCCTTTATGACCCAAAAGCGGGCTTTCGTACCTATTCTGCACGCCTATTTTGTAGGAAGAACGATCAGCATCAATTTTTGATATTTCGGCCAAGCCCAGGATGAAATCCGACCTGCCGCCATATGGTTTTGACAAATATATTGTTACGTCAATCTCTTCATTGTTGTTATTTGAATGAATTATTGGTGTCCAACCCCCGCATATTCTAGAGCCTTCTATAGTATTTCTGTATATATCGATGGGGGTATTGTCGACAATGTAAGTACCCCATTGCAGGCCATCTTCACTCAGTTCTTCGCGTGATGCGGCGCAGGCCGTGAGCGTGAGTGCTGCCACCATGGCAGCGATAGCGGACAGACGCATCTTTCGGCACCTCTGATCTCATGTGGAAACCTACGGTAGCCGTGACGCATCTTTCTGACAATCTGAGTGATCGGCTATTTCGCCTGTGGCGGTAGCTCTACCCCGTGCGCGGTGAAGCGGATGCCCGCATTCACAAACGCTCTGACCAGTACTTCCATCGTCGCCCGTCGAGGTTTCGCTGCGTGACCTTCGAATTGACGCACGGTCACGGAGCCCACACCAGCCTCTTCGGCGAGCTTCTGTTGAGACCAGTCGAGCAGGGCGCGTGCGGCGCGGCATTTTGCGGGCGTCAGCATGACGGGATTGATATCACGATCTAGCCAAGGGGCGCATCTGTCTAAATTCGCTTGTTACAGCTAAAAACGACAGATAATGTCATATCTGTCGTTTTTAGACAGATCATGCGGCCGACGGGGATGGGTCAGATCCGCCGCCGGCCTAACCTCAACCATGGAAGGTATCTCCGATGGTCAAGGCTGACGGCCACGATATCACAGGCGACGGCATCCTGTACCCGCTCGGCGGACGACGTCTGCCCTTCGTGCGGGCAGTTCCCACGGGCGACGACCCGGACTACGCCGTCCGGGTCTGCTACTGGTGGGCACCCGGGACCGGTGACGCGGCGACAGACCACGTGCTCGGCGCCGATCTGGCGCGGCGGCTGATCGACCTGCTGAGCGATCCTGCGCAGGCACATGTCCTGTCCTATGTGATCGAGGACATGATCCGAGCCGGCCGGTGGTCGGCACTCGAAGAAGGCTTCCTCGACATGCTGGCGAACGGCCTGATGCCGGCGGGGGTGCTGGCATGAACGCGGTGATGCCTTTCGAATTCGAGGGCTGCGCGGTTCGGGTCGTGCTTCGCGATGGCGAGCCCTGGTTCGTGCTTGTTGACGTGTGTCGGGTGCTGTCGATTGGCAATCCGTCGCAGGCGGCTGCGCGCCTCGATGGCGATGAGAGGTATACCCTCATTAATAATGAGGGTATCGCCGACGCTAGGGCGCGGGCTCTGACCATCATCTCTGAATCAGGCCTCTATGCCCTGATCCTCACCAGCCGCAAACCCGCCGCCCGGCGGTTCCGCAAGTGGGTCACGGCGGATGTCCTGCCGGCCCTGCGCCGCACCGGACGCTATGAGGTGCCGCCGTCCGCTGCCCCTGATTCGGCCCCGGAAGACAATCTGCCGGTGCCTGTCACCTGCGGCCACGCTCTGGCCCCGGCCGATGACCCGGATCTGACTGCCGGCGAGATGAATGCCTGGACCGGCTGCGTGCGTCTGGTGCGGGGGCTGTATGGGCGGCGGGCAGCCCGCGGGGTCTATGAGCGCTCACCGCTGCCGGCGGTGCCGGATGAGGCGTCAGACCGCGATGACAATGCCAGGCGGTGCATTGAGCGGCTGCTGACCAGCCCGACCGGTCAGTGGGCCGGCGGCTCGCAGATGACGGTCCGCGACCTGGTCCATCTGGCGGCGTTCGGCGATCTGGGCGAGGCGGCGCCGGCAAGGCAGGATCTGCGCCGGATCGGTGTTGATGTGGTGGTGATCGAGGGCGCTAAATCTCTGGTCGTGTCGACCCGCCATGAAGGTGTCGCCCGCATCTATGCCGAGACGCAATGGCGCGCCAGCGCGGAGGGGGCTGGCCTCTGGTCGCAGGCGCTGGGGCGGCTGCGCGGCGCCAAGAAGGGGCATACGCACCGGTTCACGGGGGTGGGGCCGACCAAAACCGTGGTGATCCCCCTCGCCGCACTCGACATCGGGCGCTTGCCGCATCCGGATGAGGCGGGGGTGATCGATATCCCCGACCTGGACGGTGCGGCCTGCCTGGCGCATCTGTGTTCGGCGCGGGTCGCGCGAACCGGGCTGGTGCTGGGCGATCTGATCCGGGTGGCGCGGGATGATCCACGCACCCGGGCGCAACTGGCGCAGATCGGCATCCTGGTGCGGCCAGACAACTGGCGCGGCTGGGTCGCCATCGCCCGCGCGCATCCGCGCCTGCAGCGGGTCTATGCCTGCACGCCCTGGGCCGCGGACTGGTCCACGCCACTGATGCTGCTGCCCGGGGCGCGGCCGTCCGAAGGCTATGTGGGTGGGTTCGATCGGCAGCGCGTGGCGGTGATGGTGCCGATGGACGTGGTGGATCGGGTGGTGCGGGAGCGGGTTCCTGCGGTCGCGGGTTAGGTGGTGGCAGCTTCGCCGCGGATCAGCGCCGCGAGGTCGAGCGCTTCGCGGCGGATCGATGCGGCTGCCCGCATCGGGTCGCGATGTTCGATGGCCGCGGAGAGCGAGAGGCGTTCCAGGGCCAGCACGTGGATGACGCGCACCGGGCTGGTGCCTGCCTCGATATCGGCGATGGAGCGGCGCCCCATGCCCAGCGCCTCGGCGAGTTGCCCTTGGGTGAAGCCCAGCGCCTTGCGTGCGGCGGCGAATTCCACAGAGGTCATCATCTTGCAGCCTCCCGCATATCGTGGGATATTTCCGGGAGGCGCCGCCGAGCTGGTACCTCGGCGGCGCCCCTCCGGGGCTTACCGGCTGATGGCGAAGATGATCCGCCAGCGGCCGACCCGGACCTTGAGGAAGAGCTTGATGCTCATGGTGTGTCCCTCTTGGTCCTGAGTGTCAGGCATCATCGCCTGACACCTGTATAATGTGCGAAAACCGCATCTTCGTCAAGAACGAAGTGCGGTTTTCGTGCTTTCGTTTGATATTTTTTGCCCCGACATTCGGATCTGCCGAGGTGTTCCGATCAAGCTGCGGTGAAGTCCTCGCCAAATCGCGCCTTATGCGCCGCGATGTAGGCATCAACGAAAACCTGCGGATCGCAGGGGGCCATTTCGGCGTGCAACTCTTCGCGGAGATCGTCTTCCATCATCGCCGCGTCTGCGCCGGATGGTCGGTGTGTCGCTTGCGGAATCTCGTGAAAAATGGTGGCGGGAGCGCGTTGAAGATCTGCGTTCGATGGCCATTGAGGAATTTGCGCGGCGACACGACTGTTCTGCTGGTGCAGTTTTTGCCGCACGGGAAAGGCTGTTACCTGACCCAAGCGAGCGTCGCGGTATCGCATATCGAGAGAGATCTAGCATGACCAATGACGAGTTTTCGGCGATCGCACAGATGCTGTTCGGCGGTGCGAGAGGCTGGCAGACCGCATTTGCATTGGCCGCTGGCGTCTCAACCCGGGCGGTCAACCGGGTTGCTGCGGGCGAGGTGTCCGTGTCGCGAGCCATGATCCGCGCGCTGATCAGCGTTGGAGACCGGCGGCAGAATGAGGTCGATGAAGCTGTCCAGCGTATCGAAGCGGCGACGATGGAGATGCATGATGTAATGGGGCCAAAGGGTTAGGCTGCTGCGACCGTACCACTGCGACGTCGGTAGCGGTCCCTCGCTACCAATCGGACAGTCATCGCTGTGGCTGTCGAAAAAGGCCCGGTTAGCCAAACGGCTGACCGGGCCTTTTTCTGTTCTTGGGAAAGCGCTGCGCCCGGATCCGCGCTTTCGTGGCCAGCCCGAAAGATTTCAGCCTGTTCTGAAAGTTGGACAGGGCATGTCTCTGTTATGGTTTCTCCTCCGTGATCGCTTGCCGCAAATGCGGCGGGCTCACGTGGGTTAAACCCTATCTTTGGGCGATTCCACACAACATGCTGCTGGGCAGCCATGCAGTCGCGTTATATGCACGTATCACACATTTCCCAAGCGTGAGATCCTCATCGTCCCGCGCTTCAGTGTTGAACTTGATTTGTGACGACTGAGGCTACGCTCATAGCTGTGGGCCACACGGCTGCCGGTTCAGCGGGCAGGGAGATCCACCTACTTCTTTGAGGGCGGCGGAGGTGGAGGTGGTGGCGGAGGTGGTGGCTTGGGACGGCTCGTGGTCGCACTGTCCCCAATGAACCCTTTGGTACTGGGCGGGGGCGAAGTGGGCTGCATTTCTACAGGAGGATGCATATGAACCTCGGGAAAAGGCTTGCACGTGCAGATATAGAAACTTTACGGGAGATCATTCGAGAGGCCGAGTCCTATCTTGCAGCTCAGCTAGCAGCAGGTGTGGCAGCCGATCAGAGAGCTCTTGCTCTTTCGGGCATGTTGGCGGCTGCTTCCGCAGTAATTGCAAGCGGTGGGATTTCCCTATTGGTCGGTATGGAAAAGGACTTTATACTTGGAAGCCTTGCGATGGCAGTAGCTTTCGGATTTATTATGGCTATGTTGTTTTCGATCATTTCGGCTGCTCCGAGAGTATTTAATTTCGTTGGAACATTTCCATCAAACTGGGTGGATGATATCGAAAGGAACATCAACCTATCTGAAAGTTTGGCGGAGCAAGCAGGGCACTACGACAACATTCTTAAACAGAACAATGAGATTCTGAGGAAAAACGGCAAAATGATGCGCTGGTCTATATGGGTCGCATGGAGTAGTATAGTAATTGGATTTTTTTCGGGATGTTTGTTGGTTGTGTGGCGGAATTTTGCCTGCCACAATTAGAGGATCTGGTGAAATTATCAGCTTATTTTTGGGGCCATATCGAATATCCTCCCTCGCTGCCAATCACAAAAGGCCCGGACGGCACATCGCCATCCGGGCCTTTTGTCTGTCTGTCGAGGTCAGCGCAAAGACAGGCGCGGCATGGCCCTCACGCCACCGGCCCTCACGCCGCCATCTTGCGGCAGGCCTCTGCGCAGCGGCGGCAGGTGGCGGCGCAGTCTTCCATGCCGTCCAGGGCGTCGCAGCTTTTTGCGCATTGCTCGCAGATTTCCGCGCAGTCGGCGCAGGTGTGGCGGTGGTGATCGGTGCCGATCAGCATGACATGGGCCGAACTGCGGCAGATTTCCGCGCAGGTCATCATCAGGCGGACATGCGTGGGCTCGACATGACGGCCGCCCTGGTCGAGGCAATGGGTCATCGCGGTGCCGAGGCAGGATTGATAGCACCGCAGGCAGTCGTCGATACAGGCGCGCATGTCGGCGGAGATGGTATGCATCGGAAAGCCTCTTCGGTTCGAACGGCCGCGGTCGGTGTGACGCGCGGGGTTCCAACACAATGGTTTGAGGCCGGGGGCGGTTCCCCTGGCAGCAGGCGTCACCGCCAGATCGGCAGGTTTTCGGTCAGGCGGGTGAGGATGGTGTCGAGTTGCGCCTGTTCGTCCGCGCTCAGCACCGACAGCATCTGAGCTTCGCGGGCGGCGAAGATCGGCATGATCCGGTCGTGCAGGGCCCGGCCCTCGTCGGTCAGGTGCAGCAGACTGCGGCGGGCATCGGCCGGGTCGGGGCCGCGGGTGATCAGCGACTTGGATTCGAGCAGCGCGGCGCCCCGGCTGACATTGTTGCGCGGCTGTTCGGTGAAGTCGCAGATATCCCGGGGGTTCAGGCCATCCTGGTGCATCAGGCAGATCAGGATCGTCCATTCCGGTCGCGACAGCCCGAATTCCTGTTCGATCCAGCGCAGCAGCGGCCCGCGATAGAAATTGACGATGAATGCCATGCGATAGGCCTGGCGGATCGGCACGGTTTCGAACAGGCCAAACAGTTTCAGGCTCTGCGCGGTGGGCGGCACGTGGGCATCTCCCTTGGCGGTGGGTGGTCGACTTGCTTGCAAATAGTCCCAAATGGGACAAAATACTCCGGTCATCCGTTGGTCGTGACCATAGCAGATCTGGCGGTGACAGACGCATAACGAGAACAAGGGTGCCGCCATCCGACCTGATACGCGCCTGCATCCGCCCCCGGATGCCGGTGATGCGGCCTGGATGCAGACGGCGCCCGAGCGGGGCAAAGCACCGCTTCGGGAGGAAGACCGATGACCATCAGGACAGACATGGCAAGCATGCTGAGGCATGCAATCGAAGATGCGCGGGGATATGCGCGGACAGCGGCGGTGCTGCTGGCCGCCGGGATGTTGTCGGTGCCGCTTCATGCCCTGGCCGCGGATGTCGCGACCGGCCAGGACCGGCCGTTGACGATCGGCGTGCTGACCGATCTGAGCGGTGTTACCGCCGACGCCACCGGCCAGGGGTCGATCGAGGCGGCACGGCTGGCGGTCGAGGATTTCGGCGGCACCATCGATGGCCGGCCGATCGAGATCATCTCGGCCGATCATCAGCACAAGACCGATCTCGGCGCGGCGATCGCCCGCGAATGGTATGACCGCGACGGTGTCGACGTGATCGTCGACGTGCCGAATTCATCGGTGGCGCTGGCGGTGCAGGATATCGCGCGCGAGAAGCACAAGGTGGTGCTGTTCTCGGGCGCCGGCACCCCGGCGCTGACCGGCAAGGCCTGCTCCCCCTATAGCGTCCACTGGACCTACGACACCTACGCCGTGTCGAAGGGCACTGCCGGTGCGGTGGTCAAGGCCGGTGGCGATAGCTGGTTCATCATTGCCAGCGACTATGCCTTCGGCCATCAACTGGCGCGCGATGCCACCGAGGTGGTGACCGCGCAGGGCGGCACGGTCACGGGCAGCGTGTTGCATCCGCTGAACACGCCCGATTTCTCGTCGTTCATTCTGCAGGCGCAGAGTTCGGGCGCCAAGATCGTCGGCATCGCCAATGCCGGTGGCGACACGATCAATCTGATCAAACAGGCGCGGGAGTTCGGCGTGGTCGCGGGCGGTCAGAAGCTGGCGGCGCTGCTGTTCCTGTTGAGCGACATCCACGGTCTGGGCCTGGACGTGGCCCAGGGCACCTATCTGACCACGCCATCGATCTGGAATGCCGATCCGCGCGCGCGGGCGCTGTCGATGCGCTATTTCGAGCGGATGAAGGCGATGCCGGGGATGCTGCAGGCGGGCGTCTATGGCGCGGTGCTGCATTATCTGCGCGCGGTTGCCGATGCGTCGAGCCGGGATGCGGGCGAGGTCGTGGCGGCGATGCGCCGGCTGCCGATCGACGATCCCTATAGCATGAACGCCCGCCTGCGCGCCGATGGCCGGGTGGTGCGCGACATGTATCTGGCCCAGGTCAAGGCGCCGTCCGAGCAGACCGAGCCCTGGGACTACCTGAACATCGTCTCGGTCATACCGGGTGAGGATCTGGTCTGGCCGCTGTCGGCAAGTGCCTGTCCGCTGCTGGCGCAATGACCGGCGGGGAACCCGCGACCATGGATGATGCCATGGATCTCGCCTGCTTCCGCAGCTATCGCTGCGGGGGCGGGCGGGTGGTGCTGACCGGCGGGGTTGCGGCCCCGATCCGCTTCTCCGGCGACACGCCGGCGATCGAGATCGAACCGGGCGGCGAGGTGTTTGCCGATCAGGCCTATGTGCAGAGCTTCGTGCCGCGCGCCCTGTGCCCGGATGCGCTGCCCGTGGTGCTGATCCATGGCGGCGCGTTGACCGGGGCGATGTGGGAGACCACGCCCGATAACCGCCCCGGCTGGCTGACCCGCTTCGTTCAGGCCGGGTTTGCGGTGCATGTGGTGGATGCGGTGGAACGCGGCCGCGCCGGCTGGGCCGCCATCGACGGTCACTGGCAGGGCCGGCCGATCATGCGCAGCGATCAGGAGGCGTGGTCGCTGTATCGTCTGGGCCATGCCCGCGACTTCGCGGCGCGGACGCCGTTTCCCGGCCAGCGCTTTCCGATCGGCGGCTTCGACGCCTTGTGCCGCCAGCACGTTCCGCGCTGGCTCAGCACCGGCCCCCAAACACTCGCGGCGCTGCTGGCGGTGATCGAGCGCACGGGACCATGCATTCTGGTCGGCCACAGCCAGGGGGGCTGGTTCGCCCATGCGGCGGCCTTTGCGGCGCCCGATCTGGTGCGCGGTTGCATCGTGGTCGAGCCGGCGGGGATGCCACAGCCGCCTGCCGGCTGGCGGGGCGATGGCCGGAGCGGGGCGGGCGACGGCCGGGCTCAACACCGGCTGGTGGTGCTGGGCGACCATCTGGAGGCGACGCCGTTCTGGTCGGCCCTGGCCGCCGCCACCCGGCATTCGGTCGGCCAGTTGCGGGCCTGCGGGGTGGCGGCACAGCTTCTGGACCTGCCGGCGGCCGGCGTCCACGGCAATTCCCACATGCCGATGATGGACGACAACAGCGACGACATCGCCGCCCGGCTGGTCGACTGGATCCAGGCGGTCGCCGGCTGAACCGGGCGCCGGCGGGGGGCGGAGAATCGCGTGCAGGATGATAGGGCGCGACAGGCCGTGTTGCGCCGCATCGACCATGAATGCTGCAATGCAATAATATTTCTCGTTTGATTTCAAAACCCTGGAGCGGCTGCGGCCCCGACCAAGGTCGGGGCTGCGCCGCTACCCTGACGCGCGCATCGTCTGACCATTGGCCAGCCACATGACGATTGGGGACACCGGCACGCGATTGCGACGGCTGGACTCGTCATGGGCATGGCCGGCCAGTCGCGGGCGCGGCTGGCGAACAGTGTCTGACCAACAGAACGCTCCAGGGAGGGCCCATGGCCAACATATCCGTCGCGGATACCGGCAAGGCCGCGCCGATGACCAGCAAAGAGCGTAAAGTTATCTTTGCGTCATCCCTCGGTACCATCTTCGAATGGTATGACTTCTATCTCTACGGATCGCTGGCCGCGATTATCGCCAAGCAGTTTTTCTCGGGCGTCAATGAAACTGCCGCCTATATTTTTGCCCTGATGGCTTTTGCCGCCGGCTTCGCGGTGCGACCCTTCGGGGCGCTGGTCTTTGGTCGCCTGGGCGACATGATCGGCCGCAAATACACCTTCCTGGTCACGATCCTGATCATGGGCGCCTCGACCTTCGTGGTCGGCGTGCTGCCGAATTATGCCACCATCGGCATCGCGGCGCCGATCATCCTGGTGGCGCTGCGCATGTTGCAGGGCCTGGCACTGGGGGGCGAATATGGTGGGGCCGCGACCTATGTCGCCGAACACGCGCCCAATGGCCGGCGTGGTGCCTATACCGCCTGGATTCAGACCACGGCGACGCTGGGCCTGTTCCTGTCGCTGCTGATCATCCTGGGCTGTCGGATGTCGATGCCGACCGAGGCCTTCGAAGCCTGGGGCTGGCGGATTCCGTTCCTGATCTCGATCGTGCTGCTGGGCGTGTCGGTCTGGATCCGGCTGATGCTGAACGAGAGCCCCGCCTTCCAGAAGATGAAGGACGAGGGCAAGCATTCCAAGGCGCCGCTGACCGAGGCGTTCGGCAACTGGAAGAACCTGAAGATCGTGCTGCTGGCGCTGTTCGGTCTGGTCGCCGGGCAGGCGGTGGTCTGGTACACCGGTCAGTTCTATGCCCTGTTCTTCCTGCAGCAGACCCTGAAGGTCGATGCGCAGGAGGCCAATCTGATGATTGCCGCCGCCCTGCTGCTCGGCACGCCGTTCTTCATCATCTTCGGCGCCCTGTCGGACAAGATCGGCCGCAAGCCGATCATCATGGCCGGGCTGGCCCTGGCGGTCGTGACCTATTTTCCGATCTTCAAAGCCATCACCCATTACGCCAATCCGGCGCTGGAACAGGCGGTCGCCACCTCGCCGATCGTGGTCTATGCCGATCCGGACGAATGCGCTTTCCAGTTCAACCCGGTCGGTACGTCCAAATTCACTGCCAGCTGCGACATCGCCAAATCGGCCCTGGTCCGCAAGGGCGCGCCATACAGCAACGAGGCGGCTCCCGCCGGAACCATCGCCCAGATCCGGGTCGGCGATATCGTGATCCCTGCCTATGATGCCGCCGGCCACACCACCGGCACGGCCGTCAACCTGCATGGCGGGGCGGCCCCGGCGGCGGCGCCTGCCGACCTGAAGTCGGCCGGTGCCACGTTCGACAAGGCGTTGAGCGACGCCCTGAGGACGGCCGGCTATCCGCCGAAGGCCGATCCGGACGCGGTCAACCATGTGATGGTCGTGGTGATGCTGACGATCCTGGTGCTCTACGTCACCATGGTCTATGGCCCGATCGCGGCGATGCTGGTCGAAATGTTCCCCACCCGCATCCGCTATACCTCGATGTCGCTGCCCTATCACATCGGCAATGGCTGGTTCGGCGGCTTCCTGCCCACCACCAGCTTCGCGATCGTGGCGGCCACCGGCGATATCTACTCCGGCCTCTGGTACCCGATCATCATTGCGGCCGCGACCTTCGTCATCGGCATGCTGTTCGTCCGGGAAACCCGCTCGGTCGATATCTATCAGCATGACTGACATAATTCAGGGATGATCAATATCATACAATGATCATCCCTGGCGGTTATATTGCACCCGCGAGAAACGGGCAGCCCCGGCTGCCCGTTTCCATTTATTTTCATCACCGGCCTTGCGTCGGGCCCCAAGTTGCGCATCATCCTCGCTTAACGGGGCGGTGCGGCCATGCCAGCCCCGAGAACGACATCGGGGAGGGCAAGGCCATGACGTTTCGCATTCTGGTTGCCGATGACCATCCGCTGATGCGTGCAGCGCTGCGTCAGGCGGTTTCCGACAGCCTGCCCGGCGCCACGACCATACAGGCGTCACGGTTTTCCGAAGTCGAGACCGCGCTGCACGACACATCCGATGTCGATGCGGTGCTGCTGGATCTGCACATGCCGGGCATGAACGGGTTGATCGGGCTGGTGCTGCTGCGCAGCGAATTTCCCGCCCTGCCGGTGATCGTCGTCTCGGCGATGGAGGATGCGGCGACAGTTCAGCGCTGCATGCAATATGGTGCATCGGGCTTCGTGCCGAAATCGGCACCGGTCAACCGGCTTGGCGAGGCGATCCAGGCGGTGATCGATGGCGCCGTCTGGGTGCCGCCGGTCGACGCCACCGAGGGCAGCACCGACGATCGCGATGTCGCGGCGCGGGTGGCGGGGCTGACGCCACAGCAGCTTCGGGTGCTGGCCGGCATCGCCGAAGGCAAGCTCAACAAGCAGATCGCTTATGAGATGGGCGTGGTCGAAACCACGGTGAAGGCACATGTGACGGTGATTCTGCGCCGATTGGGGGTGGTCAGCCGTACCCAGGCCGCGATCGTGGCGGCCCGGCTGGCGCTGTCGTCACCCACGGATCCCGCCCTGGACGCCGATCCGGTGGTGCCTGACGCGGGTCGCGATCTGAGCCGGGCCGTTGTCTGACTCCCGGCGGCTTTGACGCACAGGATCAAGACACACAGGATCAATCTGCGGCGATATCGGCCGCCGTTGCGGCAGCATCATCGCTCAGACTGCGGGATCTGGTCACCAGATGGGCGATCAGCGCCCTGAGTGCGCCGGGTCGGAGCGGCTTATAGGCAACGTGGCAGCCGGCGGCCTCTGCGGTCTGCCGCACGGCCGCGTCGCGATCGGCGGTGATGACCGCGGCGGGCAGCCCGCTGCCGAAGCGCGCCCTCAACCCCGCCAGGACATCCAGGCCGTTCAGGCCGTGATCCAGATGATAATCGGTCAGCACGATATCGGGCCGGCGCTCGCCCAGCGCCGCCATCGCGGCATCGGCGGTGGTGCCCCACACCACCTCGCAGGACCAGCCGGAGAGCAGGGCGGTCATGGCCTCGGCGATCGCGATCTCGTTCTCGATGCACAGCACCAGAATGCCGTCGAAGGCCGCGTCCTGCACATGCGGTGTTACGCGCCGTGCAGCCACTTCGGCAACCGCCATCGGCACCTCGACGGCAAAGCAGCTGCCCCGGCCGGGGCTGGAGCGCAGGCTGACCTGGTGACCCAGGATCGCCGCCAGCCGCTCCACGATCGACAGCCCCAGGCCAAGCCCCTTGTCGCGATCGCCGGGGCCTGTATCCAGCTGGCGGAATTCCTGGAAGATCTCGACCTGCTTTTCGCTCGGGATGCCGGGGCCGGTGTCCCAGATCTCGATCCGCAGCCGGTCCCCGCTGCGCCGGCAGCCGACCAGAACCCGGCCGCGCGCGGTATAGCGCAAGGCATTGCCCAGCAGGTTCTGCAGGATACGCCGCAACAGAACCGCGTCGGTCGCGACCGTGGCCGCGCAGGCGACATGGCGCAGCGACAGCCCATGGCCTTCGGCGACCACCGCCATTTCGCGGGCCAGCGGCCGCAGGATGTCGTCGATCCTGACCACGCCCAGGCTGGGCTTGACCACGCCGGTATCGAGCCGGGTGACGTCGAGCAGATCGCCCAGTAGTTGTTCAACCGATCGCAGGGCCGCGTCCGCCTGTCCGACCAGCGGATCATCCACCCGGTCGCGTGCCGCCGAGATGAACAGCCGGGCCGCGTGCAGCGGTTGCAGCAGATCATGGCTGACCGCGGCCAGCAGCCGGGTCTTGGCTTGATTGGCGCGATCGGCTTCGGATTTGGCGGCGGCAAGATCAACCGTGCGGGCCGCGATCCGGCGCTCCAGCCCTTCATTAGCCTCGCGCAGCGCCTCGGCCGCGCGGTGGCGATCGGTAACGTCGTTGAACACGGCAACGAAGCCGCCATCCGGCAGCGGGTTCGATGTCACCTCCAGCACGGTGCCGTCGGGGCGCACCCGATGATAGACATCCGGGCGACTGCGCCGGGCCGGGTCGGCCTGGCGGGTCAGCAGGGTATCCATCTCGCCGTCACGGCCGAACTCGCCGCGCTGGCGCAGATGGGCGACGATCTCCGCCAGCGGCGTGCCGACGGCAACCATCGCCTCGGGGACGTCTAGCATGTCGAGGAAGCGGCGATTCCACAGCAGCACCCGGAAATCGCCATCAAAGGCGCACACCCCCTTGCCGACATTCTCCAGCGTCGACCGCAACAGCACATGCTGGTCGAGGATCGCGCGCGACGCCTCGTCGATGATCGTGCGGGCGTCGGACCGTGACAGACGCCGGTCGGCAAGCAGGCTGGCCACAACCACCCGCGCCGAGGCCGAGCCGATGGCCCCGGCCAGCAACCATTCGGTCGCCTGCACCGCTTCCTGGTCGATCCGCACCAGAAGCGCGCTGTCGAAGCCGCCGATATGGGCGGTGCGCACCTGCATCAGGTCGCGAAAAGCGGCGTCGGCACGGCGGCGGCCGACATAGCGGGCGGCCAGTTCGTGCAGATCGGCCAGTGTGGCACCACGCGGATGCATGCGGCGGTCTTCGATGTCGTGGCGCATCGACACGAAGCGTTCCGCCTGACGCATCTCAAGCGCCGATTGCCGCGTCACTGCCGATACCGCCAGCAGCACCACAAGATTGAGCCCCAGGCTGATCAGCGCGCCGGCCGACAGCAGGTCCAGATCATGGATGCCGCCCGATCCTTCGGCCAAACCCCAGCCCAGACCGGCGAGCCGCGCCTGAAACCCGCTGGCGGCGATGAGGCCGGCTTCGGCGAAGGACGGGATCAGCACCGTCGCCACCCAGGCCGCGAAGCCGGTGGTCAGGCCGGCGATGGCGCCGGCCTTGGTGATGCGTCGCGAGAACAGCCCCAACAGCAGGGGCGGCGCGAACTGGGCGACACCGGCAAACGACACCAGACCGAAGGTGACCAGCGGAAAGGTGCTGCCCAGCAGCCGGTAGTGGACATAGGCCAGACTGAGGATGCCGATCACCGCCAGCCTGCGGACGGTCAGCAGCATGCGGCTTGGATCGGCATGCCAGCCCCGGGCGGCGGGCCGGAACGCCATCAGCGCCGGCACGATCAGATCGTTGCAGACCATGGTGCTGAGGGCGACGGTGCCGACGACGATCATGCTGGTGGCGGCCGACAGCCCGCCGATGAAGGCCAGCAGCGCAAGACCCGGCTGGTTCAGGGCCAGCGGCACCGTGACCAGGAATGTATCGGCATTGACGTCGCCGCCGGCGAACAGCAGCAGGCCGGCCAGGGCCACCGGCACCACAAACAGGTTGATCGCGATCAGATAGGCCGGAAACAGCCATGCCGCCGTGCGGATATCGCCGACATGGGTGTTTTCCACCACCGCGACATGGAACTGGCGCGGCAGGCACAGGATCGCGAAACCCGACAACAGGGTCATCGCCCACCACGACAGATCCAGATCGGGTTGCATCAGCAGCCGCAGTTCCGGGTTGTCGAGTGCGGTTTCGATCAGATCGATCGGCCCGGCGGCGACGATGGTGGCGATACTGCCGCCCACGATCAGGGCCGCCGCCAGCTTGACCAGCGATTCGGCCGAAATTGCCGCCATCAGGCCGGGATGATGTTCATTGGCGTGGATGTTGCGCACGCCGAACAGGATGGCGAAGGCCGCCATCACGATGGTGACCAGAAGCGTGGTCTGCCCCGGCAGATGCGGCAGGCTGGTATCGGCGAACGGATTGCCGGCCAGCGCCTCGAAGCTGATGGTGATCGCCTTCAGTTGCAGCGCGAAATAGGGCAGCACCACGATCAGGCCGATGAAGGTGACCAGTGCCGCCAGCACGCGGCTCTTGCCATAGCGTGCCGAGATGAAATCGGAGATCGACACCACGTTCTCGGCCTTGGCCACCCGGACCATCTTGGCCAGGATCGGCCAGCCCAGACCGATCATCAGGATGGGGCCGACATAGATCGAGACGAAGTCGAAACCGCCGGTCGCCGCCCGGCCGATGGCGCCATAGAAGGTCCATGACGTGCAATAGACCGCGAGGCTGAGGGCGTAGAGCAGCGGCGCGCGGCGCTGGGTGAGGCTGGCGCGGCGCGCGGCAATGCGATCGCCGCGCCAGGCGATGGCAAACAGCGCTGCCAGATAGGTCAGCGACAGGCTGAGGACGAGCCAACTGTCCATGACGGGTCCGTGGACCCTTTCCCCCGTTGATCGCGCACCGCCGAACTGTTATGGCCGGGCCCGCGCTGCGCCTCGATTGACCCCATACATCTGACGGCATGGTTGCATCAGCCGGACGGCTGTACAGCGAGTCTGCACAGGGATCTGCCCCGGATCAAGTCGCCGATCAGGGTCCGGCGACGGCAATGTTCCAGTGTCGTCTCGGGCAGGGAAGGGGATGCCAGCAAACGTTCGTTTGAAATACCGGGCCGATTGCGCCATGCTGCCCGCGACAAAGCAGATGCGCCATGATCAGACGGTAAGGGATGGTATATGACCCGGCTGTTCAGCGACAAGATTGCACTGGTCACCGGCGCCGGTTCGGGGATTGGCGCGGCCGTGGCCCGGCAATTGGTTGCCGGGGGCGCGCGGGTGGCGGTTGCCGACATCAATGACGCGGCGGCCGGCGCTCTGGCGGACGGGCTTGGCAAGGCAGCACGCGCCTTCTCTGTCGACGTGGCCGATCCGGACGCGGTGGCGCGGCTGGTGGATGATGTCGTCTCCAGCTTCGGTGGTCTGCATCTGGCCGTGAACAATGCCGGCATCGGCGGCGCCGAGGGGCCGGTTGCCGTCTATGGCATTGCCGGCTGGCGTCGGGTGATCGACATCAATCTGAACGGCGTATTCTATGCCATGCATGCCCAGATTCCGGCGATACTGGCCTCGGGTGGCGGGGCGATCGTCAATATGGCATCGATCCTGGGTCTCAGCGGTTTTGCCGGATCGGCCGCCTATGTTGCAGCCAAGCATGGCGTGATCGGGCTGACCAAGACCGCAGCGGCGGAATACTCTGCCGCCGGCGTGCGGGTGAATGCCGTCTGCCCTGGCTTCATCGACACACCGCTGATCGGCCATGTCGATGCCCCGGCCCGGCGCGCGCTGGTCGCGCGCCACCCGATCGGCCGGTTGGGAACGTCGGATGAGGTGGCAGCGCTGACCTGCTTCCTGCTGTCGGATGAGGCCGGCTTTGTCACCGGCAGCGCCCATCTGGTCGACGGTGGCTATTCTGCGGTCTGATCCGATAGATGACCTCCGGGCCATTGATGCTGCAATGCAGAATATATCTTAGCGTCGCAACATATCTCTGCAAGCATCATCCCGCACAGGTTGATCTGCTTGCGATCCGCCGATCATCACCGGAGTGTCGATCGGCGCCATCAACGCGGCGGCATTGGCCGGGGGGGCCGGCTGGGGCCGGTGGCGACGCTCGACGCCCTGTGGGCACGGTTCATGATCGATGCGCCGCACCCGCCGGTACCGCTCGGCGATGCAGTGGCGCGGGCGGCATCGGCTTTCGGCGCACCCGGATTCTATCGGCCGCGTAGTGACCTGTTCAACATCGCGGGCTGGACCAGTGTCTATGACACAACGGCGCGCCGTGCCGCAGGCGAGTTCGCTGCCCGGCGGGTTCTGGCAGAGAGCCCGCCGCTGGATACCGACAGCGCCGCCGCTCCCGAAGCAGGCCCCGAACTCGCGGTCTGGAGCGGCGGACGCTGATCAGCTTCGGTGGATCGGGTCGATCCATTTCACTGTCTCGGGCTTCTCGACCGGCTCGATATCCAGATTGACCACCACCGGTTCCTGATCCGACCGTACCAGCACGCATTCCAGCGGCTCGTCGGCGGCGGCATTGATTTCCTGATGGGGCACATAGGGCGGCACGAAGATGAAATCGCCCGGCCCGGCTTCGGCGGTGAACTGCAACCGGTCGCCCCAGCGCATCCGCGCGCGGCCGCGCAACACATAGATCACGCTTTCAAGCGCGCCGTGATGATGGGCGCCGGTCTTGGCATCGGGCTGGATCGTCACCGTGCCGGCCCAGATCTTGCTGGCGCCGACACGGGCGTTGTTGATCGCGGTCGCGCGCGCCATGCCGGGCGTCTGGGCCGTCTGCGGGTCGAGCTGGTCGCCGGGGATCACCTGAACGCCGGTGGTGCGCCAGTCGTGATCATGGCGGTGATGGTGGCCATGGTCGTGATCATGATGCTCGTCATCTGCCATGGGGGCGCCTCGTCTGGATGCGGGAAGACCGGCTTCACGGCCGCGTGCTCGGTACCAGCCTAGCCGAGATCACGAGAGGGCGCAGCCCCGCGTGATGCCTGCGTGATGCCTGCGTGACGCCCGCGTGATGACTGTGGCGGGGTCATTGCGGCATGTCGGCGAGTGCCGCGTCTACCCGCGCAAGATCGTGATCGATGGTCAGGGCAGCGCGCGCATAGGCATGAACCTGGGCGGCGGCACGGCGCGCGGCATCGGCATCCTCGGCATGTCGCGCTTCGCGCGCCATCACCGCCAGAACACCCAGCAGCCGGCAGACCACTTCGACCGCACCGGCGCCGCAGCGTGCGATCCGCATCAGGGCGCGATCGACCAGCGCATCGATGGTCAGGGCGGGCAGGGTGACATGGGCAGCGCCGGGGCCCAGACGATCGGTATCGGGGGCCATGTCCTGGCGGGGCGGGTCGGCCACCAGATCGGCCAGCAAAGCTTCAAGCCGGTCCAGGCAGACCTCGGCGGTTTCCGGGTCGTTGATCCCGGGCGATAATGCGCGGCAGGCGGTTTCGCACAGCAGTTCCAGCGAGAACAACGGATCCTGAGTGTCGATCCGATCGCGGCCGATATCGAAGCATTCGCCGATCACTGCCAGCACCGCGTCATCAACCGCGCCGCCATCGCGGCTGCGGACCGTCGCCAGCGGCTTCAGCGGGTGCACGCCGATACCGGGGCGGTTGCTGATGTCGATCAGCAGACGGTGCCGTTCGGCCAACGCCGCCAGACGGGCGGTATCGATCAGCCGCAGATAGCCGGTCATGGCGGGGCGCACCACCGTGCGGCCCCAGGCGGCGCCAGTGCCGGCGCCGCCTGCGGTGCTGTGCCGGGATTCCGCCGAATGGGGCTCGGCACCGCTGGCGCCGGCGGGCCGCTGAAGCCGCACGCCAAGCCCGGGCGCCGCGCGATGGGCGCCGACCGACCGGCAGGCGCTGCGGAAGATCCGGTCGATCATGCTCGACAGCTTCAGCGTGTCGGCGATGTGATGGAACCACATCACCATCCGGAACAGCGCCAGCGCCAGCGACAGCAATCCGCCCAGGCCGATCAGCAGCCGTGCACCGGTGCCGTCGCGGCCAAGCCCCAGCACCACGATGCCGGCGACGGCATAGACGAAGCCGGCGACGAAGGTCGCCAGCGCGTTCTGCGTGACCCCGTCGGACATCAGGCCGGGCAGAGCACGGGGCGACGCCTGATCGGATGCGGCATTCAGCACCACCATCAGCACTGACAAGGTGACGGTGGCGATGGTCAGCAGACTGCCGCCACCCAGCTTCAGAAGCTCGACGATCGCATCCTTGTCGGGCACCGGGATCGCATACTCGCCAGGCATGTAGGGGCCGATGACGATCGCCAGCCCCACCCACAGCGCCGCGAGCGCGCTGGCCGCGGCGGGGCGCAGCCACAGGGTTTCGCGCAGCCGGGTCCAGGTTCGCAACAGCCCGCCACGCATCATCCGACAGGTTCCCCGGCGGTGGCCACCGGCTGCCCGTCGTGGTCGGGCAGGGCGGCGATGTCGCATGGATACAGCCTGACCGGCTGGCCGCGCGCTGCCGGCGCAAGGGCGTCGAGGCTGTCGCAAACGCCGCCGGCCACACAGATCCGGTGCGGCGGTGTGTTGGTGGAATTGGCGAGGGTCAGGGCGTCGAGCGGCCCGATCGCCGGGGTGTAGACCCAGTGCCCGTCGATCAGGCGGGCATCATCGGGCGGTTCCATGCCGGCGCCGCTGCCGGAGATGCGGGCCAGGCCGGCATGAAGCAGATGATCGTTGCCGATCGACCAGGCCTCCTGCCAGCGGACGCGTTCCACGGAATGGGTCCAGGACAGGGTGAAGGCGGTAACGGGCAGGCGGGCGAGCGGCGGCCCGCCCTGGGCCAGGGCGATGCACAGGCCCAGAACCGTGGCGGCCATCGCCCCCGCCATGGTCAGCCCGCCATCCGCAGCGTGCGCCGGCGGCGGATCAGATGCTGGGCGATCACGATCGCCGCCAGCCCCAGGCCCAACTCGTCGGTCAGCGGCAGCGCCGCCACCAGCAGGAAGGCCGCGATCATGGCGGCGATCCGTTCCCACCATGCCAGCCGGCCGGCCAGGAAGCCGATGCTGGCGGCACCCCACAGGCCCATAGAAACCAGCGCCTTGAGCACGATGAAGCCGACGGCGGGCCAGTAACCGATCGACTGGGCCAGCGGGCCGCCATCCTGCAGCATCAGCGCCGGGGTATAGACCGCCATGAACGGCACCACGAAGCCGGCGATCGCGATCCTGAGGCAGTTGACCCCGATCTTGAGCCCCGAAGCCTTGGCGATCGGCGAGGCCGCGAAGGCAGCCAGGGCCACGGGCGGCGTCAGATCGGCCATGATGCCGAAATAGAACACGAACATATGGCTGACGATCAGTGGCACGCCCAGCTCCAGCAAGGCGGGGCCGACCAGCGACGAGGTGATGATGTAATTGGGAATGGTGGGAATACCCATGCCCAGGACCAGGCAGGTGAACATGGTCAGCACCAGCGACAGGAACAGGCTCTGGTCGCCGACATCGATGATCACGCGGGCGAAATTGGTCGCGAGCCCGGTCAGGGTCATGACGCCGATGATGGTGCCGACCAGCGCGCAGGCGATGCCCACGCCAAGGGCGTTGCGTGCGCCATCGGCCAGCGCATCGACCATCATGGTCAGGGTGGGTCTCAGCCCGCGCATCACGAAGCAGACGACGACCAGCACCAGGATGACGGCGGCGATGACATCGATGCCCCACCGGAAGAAGCCGGCGGCGGCAAGGCCGATGACCACCCAGAACAGGATCCGGATCGGCATGGCGGGCATCGCCGATGCGATCGGCGAACCCAGGATCAGAACCGCGGTGAGCGCCAGACCCACCGTGCCGGCAAACAGCGGCGTGTAGCCGGAAAACAGCAGATAGACCAGCAGCACCAGCGGCAGCAGCAGATGCCAGCGCGCCTTCAACGCCGCCAGCGGATCGGGCAGCTCGGATTTGGGCAGGCCTGCTAGGTTCAGGCGGCCTGCTTCCAGATGCACCATCCACAGCACGGTGGCGAAGTACAGGATGGCCGGGATCAGCGCCGCCTCGACCACGTCGATATAGGGCACGTTCAGGGTTTCGGCCATGATGAAGGCGACGGCACCCATCACCGGCGGCATGATCTGGCCGCCCATGCTGGCTGTCGCCTCGACCGCGCCGGCAAAGGCCGGGCGATAACCGAAGCGCTTCATCAGCGGGATGGTGAACTGGCCGGTGGTCACCACATTGGCGACGCCGGAGCCGTTGATGGTGCCCATCAGCGCCGATGACACCACCGCCACCTTGGCCGGACCGCCACGCGCGCCGCCCACCGTTCCCATCGCGATGTCGGAAAACAGCATCACCATGCCGGCGCGTTCCAGGAAGGCGCCAAACAGGATGAACAGGAAGATATAGGTCGACGAGACCAGGATCGGGATGCCGAAGATGCCTTCGGTGCCGAGGAACATCTGGTCGATCACCTGATCGAAGCCGTACCCGCGATGGTTGAGCGGCGAGGGCAGCAGATGACCGAAGACCGCATAGGCGAGGAACAGCCCGCAGATGATCGGCAACGCGATGCCCATTGCCCGCCGTGCCGCCTCGAACACCAGCGCCAGCAGCAGCACGCCCAGCACGATATCGGTGTCCGACGGATCGCCGGCGCGCAGCAGAATGTCGGTCTCGAACACCCAGTGATACAGGCCGAGCAGGAAGCCCGCGAGCCCCAGCCCGATATCGACCAGCTTCAACGGCGACCCTGCCGGCCGATGGGCGGCGGTCAGCATGAAGCCGAGCAGCAACAGGAAGCCGACGTGGATCGACCGGACCACCAGGCTCGACAGCGGCGTGTAGGCGGCGGTGTAGATCTGGAAGGCCGAGAAGATCACGGCGATCAGGAAGATCGCCCGGCCGAAACCCTGGCGGCGATCCGGCAACGGCCCATGCATGGGCCCCGCCTCGAAAACCGGTTCGGAGCGAGATGAGGGCGCGGCGGCCCGGTCGGTGGATGCTG
Organism: Tistrella arctica; assembly: GCF_039630945.1. NCBI lineage: Bacteria > Pseudomonadati > Pseudomonadota > Alphaproteobacteria > Geminicoccales > Geminicoccaceae > Tistrella > Tistrella arctica. Next base: position 7,298 of record NZ_JBBKTV010000024.1, on the reverse strand, counting down.
TCATGCGCGTGGATCTTCCGGACGCTGGCCTGTGCCTGAAGCCGCCTGATGGCGCGTTGGGTCCGGACAACATCTGCCGGGCACGCCGCATCTGCGGTGGCCCGGCGGATGTCGCCCGTCGGCGCGATTACTTCAGGACGCCGGCCTCGCGGTAATAGGCCTCGGCGCCGGGATGCAGCGGGATCGGCAGGCCCTTGGTCGCGTTCTCAAGCTTGATCGCCATGGCGGCGGCATGGGCCGCGGTCATGGTGTTCATGTTGTCGAACATCTGCTTGGCCATCTCGTGCGCCAGTGCGTCCGGCACATCGGCATGGGTCACCAGGATGTTGCCAATGGCGACGGCGGGCACGGCTTCGGTCTGGCCGTCATAGGTGTTGGCGGGAATGTCTGTCGCCTGATAGGCGGCGTCGCCGATCTTGGCCACGACATCTGCCGGCACCGCCACCACGGTGATCGGCACACTGGTCGCCAGGTCACGGATCGATGCGACGCCGAGGCCGGCCGACTGCAGCGTCGCGTCGATCTGGCGGTTCTTCATGAGCTCGACCGACTCGCCGAACGGCAGGTACTCGACCTTGCCCAGATCGTCATAGGTCAGGCCTGCGGCCTTCAGGATGGCGCGGGCATTCAACTCGGTGCCTGAGCGCGGTGCGCCGACCGAGATCCGCTTGCCCTTCAGGTCGGCGAGCGTCTTGATACCGCTGTCCTGGCTGGCGACGATCTGGACGTAATTCGGATAGATGGCGGCGATGGCGCGCAGCTTGTCGAGCTTGCCCTTGAAGCCGGCCTCTTCGTTGCCGGCCCAGGCCATGCCGACCGAATCGCCGAGCGCGAAGCCGATCTCGCCCCTGCCCGCCTGAAGAAGGTTCAGATTCTCGACCGATGCCTTGGTCGACTGCACCGAGGTGCGGATATCGGGGATGTTGTCGGCATAGATCTTCGACAGCGCCACACCCAGCGGATAATAGACGCCGCTGGTGCCGCCGGTCAGCACGTTGACGAACTGTTCGGCCTTGGCGGTCACGGGTGCCGCAACAGTGATCGCCGCGGCCAGCGCCAGGCCGGCGATCCTTGCGCCCATGGTTTTGCGGGTGCTCAGCATGTTCATGGATTTCTCTCCCCCATTTTCAGACGTCTTCTGATCTGTCTCTCCGGCTGCTCCCCTGTCCCCTTGATGGCGGGCAACCGCTCCGGGGCCAGTTTAGCCGTGCGTCAGGGCGGCCGGGCAAGCAAAAGCTGCACACAACGCGAAACGAGGGGTGGGAAACATCCTCAGCGACAGGAAAACCGGCGATGCGGCCTGCGGCTCAGCGGAACACGACGGTCTTGTGCTGGTTGATCAGAACCCGGCGCTCGACATGCCACTGCACCGCGCGGGCCAGCACGACGGTTTCAATGTCCCGGCCGATGCTCACCAGGTCTTCCGAGGTATGCGTATGATCCACGCGCTCCACCGCCTGCTCGATGATCGGCCCCTCATCCAGATCGGTGGTCACGTAATGAGCGGTGGCGCCGATCAGCTTGACGCCGCGGGCATGGGCCTGATGATAGGGCCGTGCGCCCTTGAAACCGGGCAGGAAGCTGTGATGGATGTTGATGCAGCGCCCGGACAGCGCCTGGCACAGCGTCGGGCTCAGGATCTGCATGTAGCGGGCCAGAACCACCAGTTCGACGTCCAGGTTCCGGATCATATCCAGCAGGGCCCGCTCCTGATCGCCCTTGGTGGCCGGCGTCACCGGCAGATGGTGGAACGGCACATCGTGCCAGTCCGCCAGATGACGCAGGCTGTCATGGTTGCCCATCACGCCGGCCACCTCGATCGGCAACAGGCCGCTATGCCAGCGATGCAGCAGATCATTCAGGCAATGACCGGCCTTGGACACGCAGATCAGCACCCGCGGGCGGCGGCAGAGGTCGTGCAGTGTCCAGCGCATGCCGAAGCGCCGGGCCAGACCGGTGAATCGCAGGCCCAGCCCGTCCGCATCCTCGCCCGCACCGCCGCCGGCGGCGGCCGACAGCACCACGCGCATGAAAAAGGTCTGGGTCTCACGGTCGCCATACTGGGCGCTCTCATTGATGAAAGCGCCTTCCGCGGACAGAAAGCCCGACACGGCCGCCACCAGGCCGACAGTGTCGGGGCAGGTGATCGTCAGGACATGGGTGGGGCTTGGAACGGGCATCGCTGGTCGGGCTCCGGGAGATGGCGTCGGCACGGGCGCTCGCGCCCGCATGCGACTGCTCGGTGCTCGCGCCCGCATGCGGCGGGTCGCGTCGGCATGAACGCATGCCCCGGCAGCTTGCGGCTGTCAACCTGACAGATGATGCAGAATGGCAGATGGTCTGATCCGGCGATCGCGTCGCGTCATCGCGCCACTGATCGGAATTGGTGGAGCCGAGGGGGATCGAACCCCTGACCCCCTGCTTGCAAAGCAGGTGCTCTCCCAGCTGAGCTACGGCCCCGTACCATCCGGATCGTGGGGCCTTTTACTGCGGGTGGCGGCCAAGTGCAAGACCAGAAGCGCATGAACCGTCAGAGGAGGGGCGGCGCCGGCGTTGACGGCGCTTGACCGGCCTTCGTCCACGCTGTGGAGTGAACAGGTTCCGGCCGGTTGTATCGTCGATTGTGCCCGGCCAATTGTACCCGAACGATAAAACAACAAGAAGCGACAAGAAGGAAACCGCGGTGTTTGGGAGGCGGGGGAAGGTCGCCGACTGGCTGGCCAGGGGATTGATGGGGCTGGGGGCTGTCGTGGTCGTGATGGCCGCGGCAGTCGGTGTCGATCTGGTGATGCCAAGTCAGGGCATGCTGGCGATGATGCTGGTGGTGCTGGGCATGACGATTGTCGGGCTGGCGGCGCTGGTCAGGCGGGAACGGCTGCGGGCCCTGCGCAATCTGGCCCGGGCGGTGGATGCCGAACAGGTGCGCCGGACCAGCGAGGCGCGCCTGCTCGACGCACTCAATTCCATGAGCGATGCGCTTCTGCTGTGCGGCCCCGACGACACCTATGTCATCAGCAACCGGCGCTATGAGGAGATGCTCGGCCAGGGCTCGATGCGGCTGGCTGGCGGGGTCGCCTTCGATGTCCTGATGCGCGACGCCCTCGATCGCGGTGTGATCGATATGATGGGCGAGCCGGCGGAAGACTGGTTGCGGCGCCGGCTGGAGATGCGACGGCATGGGGGAGGGCGGTTCGAGTTCCGGATGGCCGACGGTCGCTGGCTGATGGTGCGGGAATTTCCCACCCATGATGGCGGGCTGTTGTCGCTCTATTCCGATGTCACCACGGTCAAGGCGCGTGAGGCGGCTGTCACCACGGTCAAGGCGCGTGAGGCGGCGCTCGCGGCGGCTCGTGATACGGCCGAACGGGCCAACAAGGTCAAGAACGACTTCCTCGCGAATGTCAGCCATGAACTGCGCACGCCGCTGAATGCCGTCATCGGCTTCACCGATATGCTGCTGATGGGCTATGCCGGCGCGGTATCGGACCGGCAGCGCGAATATCTCGGGGACATTCGCGACAGCGCCACCCATCTGCTCAGCGTTATCAACGATATTCTCGACCTCAGTCGTGCCGAAGCGGCGACCCTGGCGCTGGATCCGCGACCGCTCGATCTGGCGCGATTGCTCCGGACGGCGGTGCGCATGCTTGAGCCGAAAGCGGCTGAGGGGCAGTTGGCGATGACGCTGGATGTCGAGCCGCCGTCGCTGCGGATTGTCGCCGACGAACTGCGTATCCGGCAGGTGGTGGTGAACCTGCTGTCGAATGCGATCAAGTTCACGCATCCGGGGGGCCGCATCACGGTGACGGCCTGCCCTGTCGCCATTGCGCCGGCGGCGATCGACCCCGCGCTCTGCCCACCGCAATCCCATAGGCCGGCTCCGCTCCCGCTGCCGGCGGCGGCCGTGCCATCGATATCTGCCGCCGATGCCGGCGCTGCGGGTGTGCGGATCGTCATCGCCGATGATGGCATCGGCATGAGCCCGGCGGATGTGGAGCGGGCTTTCGAGCCCTTCGTCCAACTCGATGCCGGCTTCTCGCGGCGTTTCGAAGGCACGGGTCTGGGCCTGCCGCTTGCCCGCCGTCTGGTCGAGGCGCATGGCGGCCGGTTGGATCTGGATAGCCGCGTCGGCGGCGGCACGCGGGCGCTCATCACGCTGCCGGCGACCGGAGGAACGAAGAAATAGCCGGGACTGAACTAGAATGCCACCACACGCGCGGCCGGTTGCGGGCCGATCTCTGCCTGGATCGATGCAAGTGGCAGCCAGATCCGTGCCTCGGTGCCCATGCCGGGCGCCGAGGTCAGCACCAGATGCCCGTCATGGGCCTCGATGAAGCGCCGGGCCAGCGGCAGGCCCAGCCCGGCGCCCTCATAGCGACGGGCAAGACTGCTGTCGATCTGCACGAAGGGCTGCTGCACGCGCTCGATCTGTTCGGCGGCGATCCCGATGCCGGTATCGGCGACGATGATCTCCACACCCGCCGCCGTGCCGCCATCGGGAAGCGATGCGGTGCGGTTCTTGAGGGTGACGGTAACGTGGCCGCCCTGGGGCGTGAACTTGATGGCATTCGACAGCAGCGCGTCCAGCGCCCGCTTCAACAACCGGCGATCGCCGCGGATGGCACAGTCGGTCGACGGATCATGGGGCATGCGCGCCAGCGTCAGATCGGCATCCTGAGCCAGGCGTTCGGCATCGCTGAGGGCCGATGATACCAGGCGGTCCAGATCCATCGGGGTCGTCTTCATGCCATCGCGGTCGGCCCGCACGATCTCAAGGATGTCGTCGATCAGGCCCAGCAGCCGGTTGCCGCCGTCTCTGACATGCCCGAGATATTCGCGCTGTCGCTCGTTCAACGGCCCGGCAGTGCCATGGGCGACCATGTCGGTGAAGCCGATGACCGCGTTCAGCGGGGTCTTCAACTCATGGCTCATATTCGCCAGGAACTCGGTCTTGGCACGGCTGGCGGCTTCCGCGGCCTGCTTGGCGACGGCAAGATCCCGCTCGCGCAGCTTCAGCGCGGTGATATCCGACATGACAAACACCAGGCCGCCATCGGCAATGGCGCGACGGGTGATCCTCAGCCAGTGATCGTCGGCAAAATGAACTTCGTGATCGCGATCCTCATGGGTCGGCGGGGCATCGTCCACCGGTATCTCGACGCCGCTGATCCGGCTGCGGATATCGATGACGGCGCTGTCCATCAACTCCTGGCGCAGGGTCTGAATGTGGCGACCGATGAACGGGCGGGGCACCGTGTCGGGAAGCAGCTCGTCGATCCGGCGGTTGGCGACCGCGATCCGGCCGTCGGGCGTGGCGATCATCAGGCCGTCGGACATCGCGGTCATGGCATTGGACAGCATCTGTTCGGCGGCAAGTGCTGCACGCTGGGCGGCGTTTGCTTCCTCGCGGCGCAGGGTCTCGTGCTTCACCGCCCTGGTCAGCAACATGACCAGAGCGCCGCCCACGACCAGCAGTGCCACCAGCGGAACGGCGATCCAGTACCACATCGATCGCAGACGGTATTCAAGGGCAGCCAGGCTGCGATTGCTGTCGAGCAGCAGCATTACCGAGGCGTCATAGGCTTTGGCGCGCAGGGCTTCGATGCTGACTGCGGCCGATGCGAGCGTGGCGTCGTCGGTGATCAGGGCGACCGCCTCGACATCAAGAAGCGTCGAGCGGATGGTGCGGAACAGATCCGCCATGTCGTCGCGGCTGGCCAATGCCTCGGCAACGATGCCCTGTTCGAACATGCTCAGGCGGCTGTAGACGATGTCGGCCCTGAGCAGCAGTTCGTCGAGGCTGTCCGGATCCCGCTGAAACCGGTATTCGGTAAAAGCGTTCGCCATCCGCAGCGTCTCGAAGTCGAGCTGGACGACCGCCCAGTCGCGCTCGGCACGCTCCGTTGCCCGCAGACGGGTTTCCGCCACCAGCGACGCGACCGCCCACGCGATGATTGCGACCAGGATCACGATCATCACGCCCAGGGCGGCGGCAACGGTTTTGGAGGCGGGAAGAAAACGCATCGGTCTGTGCAATCACTCGAAAGTCAGTTGTTTCAACTGCCAGACCATGCGCGACTGGATCTCGTGGCGCCCGACGCCGTCCAGCTCCGACAGGGCATCAAGCGGGAACACGATCCACAGTGGCCCGCGTTCGCGAACCGACATCGGCTTGCCATTGTTGGTGTCGGCGATGATCCCGCCGCGGGCCACCGCGTCGGCGACGTCGAAGGTATAGGAATAGTCGTTGAGGGCGCGGGCCGAGACCGTGCGGGCGTCGATGCCCAGGCGCCGGATCAGCGCAGCCAGTGACACGCCGTCAAATCGCTGGATGCCGTCGGTCCAGGGGGTGGCGGTCTCGATCGTGCTGCGCGGCATGGCGGCGAGCATCGCACGATCGAAAATGGCAGTGCCGCCCGGTGTATTCGTGACGGCGAGATTGCCCGACACGTCCAGAACCACCTTGCCGGTGGGGGCGGGAAGGGTGATCTGGTCCGCATGCGCCATTCGCGGCTGGACCAGCATGGTTGCCGAGGCCACGGCCAGTGCGATGGCGAGCCACATGAGTGCGAGCCTGCTGCGCATGATCGTCACGGGCCTGCTCATTCATCACCTGCATTTATCGGAGATTTAAACGATATGCAGGGCATTTCGGCAGGCATGCCGTCGGACCTGCTGATCATCTCCAAGCTAGCCGGGAAAACTTAAGCTAAGGTTAGCATTGCCTCTTATGCACGCGCCGGAGATGCCGTGCGCATCCTGTTGCGGCAGGACGGGGGCTGGACGGCAGCGGCTTCCATAGCCATATGTCCTCCTCCCCAGTCCGAGGGGCGGAGACGTCGGCAGGCGGAGGCCGCGGAGCCGGTGCCCGGCGGAATGAGGCCACAAAAAGAGCTTGCATGCTCCGGGTTTTATCTATATCTTCAGAAATCGCCGCCTAGCCCAACCAGGGTTGGTGGCCGCCGGTTCAGCTTCGAAACCGCTTCCGAAAAAAAGCAGTTGACGTAGCCGGGCAGCGGGGGTAAAAACCGCCCCACACCAGACGGCAGCGCGGTTGACGCGGCGCCGGACGGGGCCGAAAGGCCAGGAAATACAGGCTCTTAAATGGGTTTGGGCTCTTAAATGAGCCGACAGCGCCTGAGGGCGCGGCGGATCTTCGGGTTCGCTGGGGTTTGTGGCCCCGGATCTTTGACATTGTGAAACGGATCGGAAGGGATGCGAGGGCGGCGGTTGTTGGCTTAGTCATCTAAGAACGACAAACCGATGAGCGCCTTGGCATCTTAACTATGACCTTGTGC
>NZ_JBBKTV010000023.1:0-42136 GCF_039630945.1 Tistrella arctica | reverse complement strand
AAGGCATCCTGAAACCCCAACCCAAGGAACAGAAGCGCACGACCCCGAAAGCCATCGCGGCGACCGCCGCTTAACCCGGCTCCCGAGGCGGAACTGTCAGGCGAATACCCTCTCTGTACATAAAGGGTGTGGCTTGGCTGGCCGTCTGAGCTTGCCTGCGGATGTGGTGCTTCAGGGGAATATTCTCTCTGTACATATCTGTTAAGCTCCAGAATCCCTTACAGCGTCACCGTAATCAAACTCGATCTCCGAAATATTCTTCTCGCCTACCCCAACAGAAAACAAAAATTCGTCCTCTACTTTCTTTATGGTTCGCGCTCTTTCTTCCAAAAACAAAGAAACATTCCCATCCCGCAGCGCGGTAATTGCGTTTCCTTCAATAAAATGTGATTTACATATTCTTTCTTGATCCGAATCAGGAATGTCGATGAACATAGTTCTGGCGCGACGCCCATAGCCTCTCGGCAGAATAACGCGATTAGCTGGATCTGAAACATGGGCAGGGATAGCATTCGGGAAAAAATATGGAATATCACGCGCTACTTCATCTTCAAATACTGAAAAAGCATCAAAGTTCCGTCTAGTTTTTGGATCAATCTGCTCTCTTGAAAGAATTTGCACCACAAGAGAAGCTCGAATACGTGCACTGCGTCGATCAAAGCTTCTTGGCATATTCCGAAGAGGGCGATCAGAGAAGAATTCAAAAAAACTCGCATCATCTTCGGAGTCAAAAGAAGCAATATCTCGTATTTTTTCGGCAGAACGCCTCAAGTCAGTCGTGTTTGCACCGGCAAACCAGCCGTTAAACGATGTAATCCAAAACCACTTTTTTAATAAAGAGGCAGGTCTATTGCCATCTAAACCCGCACGCGTCCGTTCCTGGAAGTAGAAAGAAATCATGATAAGCTGTGATGCATAAGGAAGCAGCCTACCGGACTTCAATCCGACTTCCTCTTGCAGAAATTTCGCAGCAGATATGAGTGATGACATTGCCAATTTTGCAGCTGGATCCAGTTTAGAAGCAGAATTTCGATCAACTATTCTCTCATAGGCGGGCTTTGTAAAATTTAAATCTGCGGCATATAATATAGCCTGCAATATTGACTTTCGTTCCGTGTTACCAAACCCATATTGGCTAAGTTCATCGATAATTTTATCAATTTCGATAGATAGATCAAATGCGCCCTCAGTCTGCTCTCTGAAGGACAGAGCCGAAACCATCTGATCCGGAGTCATATCACGTCCACGTTGATTGACTCGCGCAAATATATTAACAGCATCATCCATTGATGTTGATTTCATAACTGTAGCTGGTATACTATAGTCTCGAATTTTTCTATTCAATTGATCGGCTCTATCTAAATACAGGTCGATTTTTTCATCCGAAATTTTACTCGCCAGACTTCTTGTTAGTCGCGCAAAATCTACTGTCTTGATAACTTTGTTAAGTGGAATAATATGACTCTCAGCTTGTGACGATTTCTTTTTAAAATGAACAAACTCTTCACGTTCTAAATCATACCCGATCCACCACCGCCAATCATCTATTGTTTCAGAAGGATGGGTGTCAGGCAGAGCCAAAACTCCCACTAATGTCGCCAACCTTTGATGACCGTCAACAACATAGCTAGCGCTTCGCACGGAAGAGGACCGCCGATCGATTGGTCCAATCTTCTGTAGACTCGAAATATCATCCCTATCCGTCTCCCATATCAGTAACGAACCAATGGGATAGCCATGGTAAATGCTATCAAAGAGCTGAATCATATCATCTGGCGTCCAGACATACGGTCTTTGAAATCTGGGAATCCTAATCTCCCCAGAAGATGCTTTATCTATAAGATCGTATACAGGAATTATTTGCGGTGTCGTCTTCGAAACTTCTTCACTCGAAGCCATATCCTCAGATACTCCTCATGACATCATCCAGTATTTCGTCTATTTCCTTATTCATGCCCGGCAGGGGTAAAATAGTCTTCCCAGGCTCTGGGCGGTGCTCAAGCTTAGTGTATATGGTAGAAAGTGCACTACCAAAGCCTTTGCACAAAAGCTCCCAATCTTGGACTGAAACGTTCTTGTATAATATCTTCCGCTCCTTATGCACATGGGGGCTCTTTTGAAATTCCTCCAAGGAAGGATTTGCAGTGCTCACAAGAGCAAAGCCTTTTTTTAAGTTAAAATGCCGCATTTGTGAAACAGACATGTTAAAATATGCATGTACTTTTGCTTTATCCACATGATCTGAATAATAATTTAACATACTTACTTTTGGTAAAAAATTCTCAATACTTCTAGCGCTAAGCTGCCGAACCCATGCTGTGTGTGGCTCACATTTTAACCGTATGGTGGCATTCGGATCATCCCCTTCGTACGATGAATCACTGTCCAGCAATATGCCACACCATAGCCGTCGTGCATGTGTGTAATCATTATCAGATCGGGGCCAGACTCCTGTAGATAGAACCTTTGCTGACCTCTCCAACTCGCTTTTCCCCCCAGCATGACGAAATTGAAACAGCCGATCTCGATAGGCAGAGATGAACCGCTGATTATTACGAACTTTTGCCATCCATAAAATAAAAGAACCGTCAAACCACTCATTCTCCACAATGACGGAAAATGGCTGCGCCAGGAAAATAAGTGCCTCCACCGGGCGAATGGAAGTCGTTCTCCTAGAAAAATCTACCACTCCCCCTACTGCAGCATTTTTATCTATTATTACTGTCGTCGAGCTAATCGTTCTAGAAAATGATGTAGATCGTGCGCTCAAAGTCAAAAATTCTCGCACTCTGTTATTCAAATTTTTTACCCAGTTGCTGGATAGAATTACGCCAAGATAATCAGGGTCAATAACATGCCTCCTTTCCTCAACAAATAACAAGATAACATTAAATATCACATATAGATCAGGATCACGAAGCGTCTCTTCTGTTATTCTAATTTTCAATTTTCGTGCTCCCTAACAGCTTTTCGTATTGCAGCTATATCATTGAAACTTTCTTCAAATACTCCGCTTGGCCAATCATCTGGATCACCAGACTTATCAAAATGAATTTCTTTAATAGTAGAATTACTAATGTTCTCGCCAGATCCGTGCCCAACTGACCAAAGCACCACATTCTTAGGATCCAATCCTTCAGCGATCCTGCGTCGGATGCGCATAATGATCTGCTCAGAGTGGGTCTCAATCAAAATGGGGCCGCTATGGTTCATGGCCTCAATAAATAAATCCGCAAGGTTTCCATGGGCTGCTGGATGCAAATGCAGTTCTGGCTGCTCTACGATGAAGGCACTCTTTAGATCCCGCCTCCTTTTTGAAAGGTAAGCCTGAACAACAATAGGCAATACCTGAGAGAAACCTGCTCCCGTGTCCGATAAGTTAATACCGAAATCTCCATCGCTTTCTTGCACAAGTATCTTGAAATAATTTCCGCACTTCTCCAATCGGATCTTACAACCCATCGCACGTTCAAACCAAGCACTTACGTCATCGATTAATCTTCCGTGCCCCCGCATCAAATCATCTGCTAAAATTTCTACGGTCATTTCACCTTGCGCACCTAAGAAGTTTATTCCCTGTCGCGGACTACCTATAAAATGACCAACTTCCGTTCTAAAAGGCCCCAAGTATGATGCCTGTGGAAATGAAGATATTATCTTTTCTTCAATTTTTTTCCACTGGCTCCATCCATCACCCTCAACTACTGGAAGAAATCCTGAAAATCCCGCCACCCCGCAATCGCGCCCGCAATTACCACTTGATCTATACTTTGGACGGTTCTTGATAAGCTGCTCATCATCGCAAAGCGCTATCTCGACCTCACGACGCCCATCGATATCCACCTGGAAACTATCTACAATAATTCCAGAGCGCTCCTTGACGTATCTAAATGTAACTTCAATACTGGTTTTTCCTGTCACGTCGTCAAATTCAATTCCAAGAACGAATGGTAATGCAGACTTCATATATGGTATATCTTCGTAATCAACTGCATGGCGAACCCCACCTGCACCAATATTAATTGGTTCGTTTATTTTTCCAAAGTGCAAGCCCTCGGATATAATTAACGGCAATCTGGAAATAACACTCTTTCCACTTCCATTTTTTCCAATAAGAATAGTGATTGGCCTAATTCCCAATCTTGTTTTCTCTCTAATCGACCTATATCTACTGATACTGATGGCGGACAAATTCATAGGATTGACCTTATCAAGCTACGAAAGCGGATAATCGGTTTTCTTCTCAACCCTCCGATCATAGCCATCAGGCAGCGAGGGCAACAGCGTCAAAGATACTGATCTCGCGCTCATTACAACTGATCGGACAGGTCGAAGGAGGCATCGGACGGACGGCAGCCGGGGCAATTCGATCTTCAGGAGCCTTGCACAGAACTGAGCGAGAGCAACGATCTTCTGGAAAGGTTGTTAGCAGTGGTAGAATTCGAGGTGTTCCCCAACTCGCTGAACGCGGCGCTGAGGCGCAATGACCGCTCCATGCGTCACACAGAAGACGACCGCCGCCTCTCCAACACCCCCACAATCCCCGCCAGCAACTCCACATCCTCTTCCGGCAGCAGTTTCACCCCGTTCAGCACCTTGATGGCGCTCTCGGACAGGGCGGGGGTTTCCCCCTCTCCGGGGTCGATGTCGGTGAAGAAATCGGCGATCTGGACGTTGAGGACGTGCGCGAGCTTTTCCAGGGTGCGAACGCTGGTGACCACCCTGCCGCGTTCGAAATTCGAGATGGTTTCGACGTTCTTGTACATGAGCTGGGCAAGCTGCGCCTGCGTCAGGCCGCGGGCTTCGCGGAACGCTTTGATGCGGGTGCCGATGTAATTGCCGATGTCCATGGCCCGATCCTGCGGAGAAAGGCCGGACCTGACTACCTGCGTAATAATCGGTTCTTCTTACTAAGCCTAATTTTATGATATGCCCTGGATACGGATTGCTGATCGCACGCCGATCAACCCTTGGGCATGGAGACAACGCATGGCGACAGGATGGAGCCGGTGGGGCCTGTCATTGCGGCGCTTTGGGCGCGTTGGCCGGTTGCTGGTGGCAGTGGCGGCCAGCACCACCACCCTGCTCGCCCCCACCCCCGCCCCGGCCGCGTGGCAGCGGCTGCCGCCCGAACTTGTGCCGCGCGCGGGTGGGGGTGCGGCGGCGCGGGGGGTGTATCCGGTGTTCTATCTGGCGTCGGAGAGCGGGTTGAGCGCGCTGGTCGCCACCTGCGGGGATGATGGCGGGCCCGAGATGTTCTGGCTGGCGGCGGGGGCCGAGGCGGTGCCCGAGGGGGTGGCGGCGCTGGAGGTGGTGTGGCGGGTGGGCGATCGGCAACCGCAGGCCGGGGTGTGGTGGGTTGGACACACGCGGCGGATGCTGGTGCCCGAGGGCGGCTGGGCCTTGTTCGAACGGCTGGCCGGCGAGGCGCTGTTCGAGGTCGACAGCCGGTTCCTGTTTCCGGCCCGCGAGCGGTTCGACATTGCCGCCACCGCCGGGGTCGTCACCGATCTGGTCACCGCCTGCCCTGCGGGTGGCTGACGCGGCCCTCAGGCGAAGGGCATCGGCCCCGGGAAATCGCCGATCGGCAGCACATGGCTGATCAGGCCGGTATCGGGGCGCCACTGGTGCAGCAGCATCGCCGGCGGCTCGACATAGGATGCCGCCTCCGCCGCCGGATCCAGCCGCAGCGCGATGGCGGTGGTGGTGCTGGGCGCCGTGCACAGCAGGGTGCCGCCAAACCGCAGTTGCATGGCCCGGTGAATATGACCGCAGGTGATCCGCTCCACCGACGGATAGCCGGCAACGATCGCGGCCAGACGGTCGCCGCGCCGGCAGTGATAGGCGTCGATATAGGGAATGCCGCTGTCGAAGGGCGGATGGTGGATCATGATCAGGGTCGGGCGGGCGGGATCGGCGGCCAGTGTCCGGGTCAGCCAGGCCGCCGCCGCGTCGTCGATATCGCCGTGATGCCGGCCGGGGACGGTGACATCCAGCCCGATGATCCGCACCGGCCCGAACCCATCCGCCACCAGATGCAGCGGCGCGTCCATCGGCCGGCCACCGACGCCGCCAGCGCCCGAGCCATCGCCAGCGCCAAGGGCCTCCATCCCACTGAAACACCGGCGGAAGGCCGCGCGCTCATCATGATTGCCGGGAATGGCCAGCAGCGGCATGGCCAGCGCGTCCAGCATGTCGCGCGCCATGGCATAGGCCTCGGGCGTGCCGTCATCGGTGACGTCACCGGTCAACAGCACCACATCGGGGCGCGGCGCCAGCCGGTTCAGATGCCGGATCGCCGCCGCGAACATCGCGTTCGAATCGACCAGCCCCTGATAGAGCTGGCCGCGCGGGCGGATATGCGGGTCCGAGATCTGGGCGATCAGCATGGCTCATATCCTTGACGCGGTATCAGAAATCGAACCCAAGCTGGCGCGGATCGGTCTTGCGGCGACGGGTGGCGGGTTTTGCAGGGCTGGCCTTCGCCGGGCTGAGTTTTGTCGGGTTGGGCTCTGGTTGCGGACGGGCGCCGGCCGGGCGTGGTTTGCGGGTGCCGGGGGCCGTGGCCGGGATCAGGTCGGGGCTGTCGGTGATGCCGTGCAGGGCCCGGCTCAGGCGGTCACGCGCCGCGCGGGCCGCCGCCAGCGGGTCGGCGATCGGGGCCGGATAGTCGCGGCCGAGGGTGATACCGGCCTCGGTCAGCACGCTCGGCGGTGCCGTCCAGGGCGCGTGGATGAACGGCGCCGGCAGGCGGGCCAGGGCCGGCAGCATGGCGCGGATGAAGCCGCCATCCGGATCCTGCACCTCCGATTGCCGCACCGGGTTCACCATGCGGAAGGCATGGCTGCCGGTGGTGCCGGCCTGCATCTGGGCCTGCGCCCAGTGGATGCCCGGTTCGTAATCCACGAAGCACCGGGCCAGCACCGTGCCTGCGGGCCGGAAATCCAGCCACAGATGATAGCTTGCCACCGCCATCAGCATGGCGCGCATCCGGAAGCTGAGCCAGCCATCGCGGGCCAGCGCCCGCATGCAGGCATCGACCATCGGCCAGCCGGTCTCCCCCCGGCTCCAGGCGTCGAGGTGCCCAGCTTCCGCGTCACGCAGCCCGGCATCGGTGTCACGCAAACCATCGAAGGCCGGGTCGAGGGTGACATGCGGGCAATCGGGGCGGGCTTCCAGGCCCTGGATCATCCGGCCGCGCCAGCGCAGGCGGTCGGTGAAGGCATCGATCGCCTTCAGCCGGTCGCCGGTGATCGCGGGCGGCAGGTCGCGCAATTCGTCGCGGCGCCGCACCGCCGCCGCCATCACCTCACGCGTCGACAGCGTGCCCCAGGCCAGATGCGGGCTCAACCGCGAACAGGCATCGCCCGCCGTTGTCGGCGAGGCCATGCCCCGGCGATAGCGCAGCAGCCGGCGGTCGAAGAACCGCTGCATCGCCGCCTCGCCCGCCCGCCGGCCACCCGACTGACGACCGGGGCAGATATCGGGCACCCGGCCGATCAACCGGTCGAGGGTGTCAGGGATCGGGCCGGGCTCAATACCGGCACCGGGCGACATGGTGGCAGGCGGAATGGCCACGGGTGATGCCGCCGGCGCCACAGCCATGATCCGCGACCAGCGCGCGACCCAGCCCGCGCCATCGGCGGCGCCGCGCAGCACGCCGTCATGGCCGGTCTCGATCCAGGGAATGCCACGGTCGCGCGCCCAGGCGGCGACGGCGGCATCCCGCCCCCAGCTCCAGGCGGTGCCGGTTTCGCGATGCGACCACAGGCCGGCGATGCCCTGCGCCCGGTGGATCGCCGCCAGCACATTGACCACAGGCCCCGCGCGCAGCACCAGCAGCTGGCCGCGCGCCGCCAGATCGCGGCGCAGATCAGCGAGCGACTCGCGCACGAAGCCCCATTGCCGGCCGCTCATATCACAGCGTCGCCACAGATCCGGCTCCAGAATATACAGCGGCAGCACACCACGGCCGGCCTCACGCGCAGCCGCCACCGCCGCCAGCAGCGGCGCGTGATCGGCGCTGCGCAGGTCGCGTTTGAACCAGACGATGTGCAGTCCGGAGGTCGTCATGCCTGCCTGCCGATGCCGGAGCGGGCCTCAACCGCCCGCGCGGGGTGTTGAGGATAACGCCTGCGTCACGGGATGCCAGAGCCGCCACGCGCAAGGCCGCGACCGACGCTCAGAGCGGCAATCCGCCGATGCCCCAGAACCACAGCACGGCCATGATCATGCCGGCCAGGGTCATCGGCATGCCGGCGCGGGCATGGGCGCCGAAGCCGATCACCACCCCCGCCTGCCGGGCGCGTTCAACCGCGATGATATTGGCCAGACTGCCAACCACCAGCAGATTGCCGGCCAGCGTCGCCAGCACCGCCAGCGCCGTCAACGCCAGCGGCGGCCAGTCGGGCACCACCGCCAGCAGCAGCATCACCAGCGGCACATTGCCGATGGTGTTCGATCCGGCCAGGGTCAGCGGCGCCATCACCGCCAGCCGGCCGGGGGCGATGCCATGAGCAGCCAGGGCATCCAGCGCCACGCCCGGCAATCCCGTCTGCGCGAAGGCCGCCGTCACCACGAACAGGCCGGCGAACAGCAGCAGCAGCGACCAGTCGACCTCGGCCAGCAGGCGCCGGGTTTCGATCCGCCGGCTGATCAGCAGCGCCGCCGCGATCGCCACCGCCGCCTCGACATGATCGAGCGGGGTTGAAAAGGCGATCAGCAAGGCCGCCAGCGCCACCGCCGCCTTGATCAGCGCCGCCCGGTCTCGGATGGCACTGGTGCCGGCTATCCCGGCCGATGATGACGACACGCCCTCCGCGGCCACCAGCCACCAATGCCGCCGCCACACCGCCCAGATCGCCAGATGCACCGCCACCAGCCCGGCCAGCGCCGGCAGAGCCGCCACCAGCGCATAGCCCCAGAAATCCAGCCCGCCCAACTGGCCGATCAGGATGTTCTGCGGGTTGCCGATCAGGGTGGCGGCCGATCCGGCATTGGCGCCGCCGGCCAGCGCCAGCACGAAGGGGCGCGGGTCCAGCCCCCGGCCGCGCACGCCCTGGGCCAACGGGATCGCCAGCGCGAACACGACCACGTCATTCGACAACGCCGCCGACAACAGCCCCGCCGCCATCACCACCAGGGCCAGCAGCGTGACCGGCCCCACCCGCCCGGCGGCAAGCCGGCCGGCGGCGGCGTCATAGAACCCCGACAGGGCGAACTGCGCCGACAGGATCATCAGCGCGAACAGCAGGATCAGCGTCGGCCAGTCGATCGCGGCCAGCGCCTGACCGGGCGTCATGGCACCGCTCACCACCATCAGCAGGGCGCCGATGATGGCAATGCCGGTGCGGTCGACCACCAGCCCCGGCCAGCGCCCGGCCGCCATCCCGGCATAGACCGCGAGGAAAACCGACAGAACCACCCAGGTCATCGATGGCACCGGTTCATGGATGGCACCGGCGGGCGGCACATGGCCGGCGACAGGCAGACCGGATCATGACGGACACCGTTTCGCAAAGGCGGCGGCATCATGCCGCCGCCGCCTCTGTCATCCCGCGCCGGCCGGCGCGGCGTCAATCCGAAAAGCGGCCCACCAGATCCAGGGGCCTCAGATCCGCTCGAAGGTCACGAAGGGCGACAGCAGCGAGATCAGGAAGGCGCCGGCGCCCAGCAAGGGCGGGCGATCCTGCAACAGCCGGTCGCGATCGGCCAGGGCCTGAAGATCGATCCGCGCCGAGGCGCCGGGGCTGATCGCATCGGCCACCCATCCCGCCAGCAGGCCGTTGCCGACCGCGTTCAGATGCAGATTGTCGAGGCCATACAGGCTGGAGGTCTCGTCATCCAGGATCAGATTGGCCAGCGACAGATCCTGGCCCTTCACCCGCACCGACACCGCATGGGCGGCATCGCCCCGGTGTTTCCGGTCGACCTCCGCCATCCGCGCCGCCAGATCGACCACCACCAGCCGCTCGCCCGCCTGCCCCAACCCCGCACGAAACGCGTCGGCGGCGGCGGCCGACAGCACCGCCGCCTGCTCGTCCAGTTCCGCCACGTCGCGGCCGGTCATGTCGCCACGCCCGGCCAGATAGCCGACATAGCGCCGCCAATAGCCCTTGGCCTTGGGGTCGCGGCCGGGTTCCTGATCATCCGGCCATTTGGCGCGCGGCCGCAGATTGGCGACGGCACTTGGTTTGGACAGGCCGTTCAGCACGATCTGGTCGGTATCGGCCAAAGCCGGCGCCAGCGCCTCGCCCAGCGCCCGCATCCGGTCGGGCAGTTTGGCCATCTTGCGATCGAAGACATTGATCCGCTTGCCGGCCATGATGGTCGCGGTCAGCCCGTCATTCTGACCGATGCTGACCAGCAGCCGCCGTGGCCGGCGGATATCCACCCAGTCGGTCTGGGTCAGCCCGTCAAGCTCGGGCAACCCATGCGGGTTCAGCAGATGGGCGGTGTTGATGCCCATATGCATCTCGACCAGCTCATCGCCCGGCAGGCCCGATGCGGCGCGGAACCGCTTCAGCGCGCCCGCGAACATTCGCCGGGCGGCGGTGGCGCTGCCACGCTTCGGATCGATCAGATCGTCGACCTCGGCGCCGGCGACCGCGATGTTGTCGAACAGCGCCGGGCCGGCAGGGCTGCGGGCGCCCTCGGTCAGCAGATCGGCTTCCCAGGCGGCGACAGTCTCAAGAATGCGCGCGCGCAGGCCGGCGACATTCACCGCCGATTGCGCCAGATCGCGATAGGCCTGTTCCAGATCGCCCATCACCACCCGCGGATAGCACGCCGGCTGAAAGGTTTCTCCCAGCGCCGCCGCGACCAGCACCGGCGGCGCCAGTTGCGCCTTGTCGTCATCGATGGTGGCCGACCGCATGCCGTTATAGAACCCGTCGCCGATCGCCATCAGGGCGGGGGCTGGCGGGTTGCCGATCCGGTCGCGAATTGCGGCGCGTGCCGCCGTCTCCAGAACCATGGCGTCGGTGTCTCCTCCGTCCGGGCCGTTGACGCGGCAACCGGCAGGGCACAGCACCGCCCATGCCCGGCGATGCGCGCCCGGCGCGTTTTCTTGATCCCCCGGATCATATCATGACGAGAGACACGACAACCACCACGGCGCGAAGACCCGACAGATAAAACAACGCAGAGACACAGACTCCAACCGGTTCCGGTGGCTCAGGGAGCAGAGGCCACGCCGCCATGGACCCGCACCCGGCCGCGCCCGGCGCGCTTGGCCTGATACAGCGCCGCATCGGCGTGGCCCAGCACCACACGCGGATCGCGATCATCCAGCGGCCACAACCCCACACCGGCACTGGCGCCGATCCGGGCCAGCACGCCATCCTCCAGCGGCACCGGCATCGACAACAGGGCAATCAGCCGCTCGGCCGTGCGCGCGGCCTGTCCGGCGGGATCGCCGCTGTCCAACGTCAGCAGCACCACGAACTCATCGCCGCCCAGCCGGATCGGGACATCGGTGTCGCGCACCGCCTCCCGCAGTCGCGCGGCGGTGGCGCTCAGCACCCGGTCGCCCATGGCGTGGCCCAGCGTGTCGTTGACCGCCTTGAAACCATCCAGGTCGATGAACACGCAGCCCAGCACATTGCCTTCATCGCGCAGCCGCGCGCACAGCAGATCGAGCACGTCATCAAAGAAGCGGCGGTTCGGCAGGCCGGTCAACGCGTCGCGCGCCGCCGCCGAGACCGCCGCATCCAGCGCGTTGCGGCTGTGGGTCAGCCGGTCGATCAACGCCCGCAGCGAATAGGACAGCAATTCAACCTCGGTGGCGCCACGAACATTGGGGATGTCCACCGCATCCTCGCCCGACCGGATCCGGTCGGCGGCCTGGGCGATGCGGCGCAGCGGCCGCGCGATCCAGCCCGCGACCAGCCAGCCGGCAATCGCCACCAGCAACCCGCCACCCAGACCCCAGATCATCACCATGCGGCGCAGATCCTGAACCGGCGCCATGGCCACGCCGGCCGGCAGCCGGACATGGACCGTCCAGCCCAGCTCGCCCATATCGGCGCGCCCGACCAACGCGGCATAACCGGTGAGCTGGCGGTCGGGCCGGTCGGGCCAACTGGTCGCCACCCAGCCATTGCGCGCGATCGTCGCCGGCTCGACCGAGGCGGCCGGCACCGCCTGTCCGATCAACGCGTCGGGGCCGATGATCACCCGCCGGTCGCCATTGGCCACCACGATATCAAGCGGCCGGTCTCGGCGCAGCGCGCGGCCATAATCCCGTTGAACATCCTCCGCCCACCGCCAGCCGATATGTCCGACCAGGGCACCGCGCATGCGGCCATCGGGGGTGAGCGCCGGTGCCGCGACCGTCACCATATGGGGGCCGGGCGGATTGCCCGGCATCGACAGGCGCCGGCCGGTGTCGAACACCACGGGCCGGCTCCCGGCGGCCCGCATCCGCCGGATATCCTCGTCGTTCAATCGCTCGCCCGCCTGTCGGCCGCGACCGCTCGCGGCCACGATCCGGCCGTCAGTGTCGATATAGGCCAGCCACAGGATGGTATTGAAGCTGGATTGCATGCCCGAGACCATCACGGCGATCCGCGCCTCATCGCGCCGATCCACCCGGGCCATTCCCCGGGCCGCCAATCGGATCTCGTGGCTGCGGCTCAACATCTCGCGGTCGAAACGGTCGGCCGCAAGCTGCGCCACCTCGGCAAGGCCGGTGCCGATCTCGACCGCCAGATGGTCGGCGGCACGTCGGCCGATCAGGGTTTGCAGGCCGATCACCAGAATGGCGATCAGCACCACACACAGCAGCGCCACCCGGCTTCTGAGGTCGTTCAACCGGATCAGCACCAGTCGCCACCCGCGGGTTGGACCGATAGCCGGTGTGGTCTCATCCCGCAGCAGGGCCATCCTCCGGATCGGCATCGGCCGGATCCGTATCGGCTGTCGGCGTGCGGTGGAAAGGCCGCAGTCGCAGCTTCGTGCGGTGCGGCGCCATCTGCGGGCCCGCGCCATCGGGTGCGCGGCCCCGGAAATAGTCCTTCTGCCAGCCGGCCCGGCGGGCGGGGCTGTCTTCCTGGCCCAGATCGTTCAGAAAACGGCTGCGTCCCTCGACGAAGGCCGCATGGGCAAGGGCGGTCGCAGGGTCGCTGTCGATCGGGCGGATATCGGGCCGCATGGCTTCCATCAGCGATGGCAGCACCGGAATGATGGCGGCGAACGGCTCGCCCGCCTCGAACCGCACCGGGGTCCGCGGCCGGGTGAACCGCCAGTTCATGGTGAAGCCGAAGGGCGACCAGCCGGTTTCAACCAGCCCCGACAGCGGCGCGATCGCATCCTTCGGCCGGTTCAGCGGTCCCTGCACCATCAGCGCCACCTCGCCCGCCGTGCGAAACAGCCAGGGGACATGAAACGTCAGAATACCCGACCCGAAATGCCCGATCGCCACCTGACGGGCGGCGTCGTCAGGGGTGACCACGACATCGCCGGACGCGGCCCCACCGGTCCAGACCGCGCTGAACCCGGCGGGCGCCAGCATCTCCCAGCCCCAGGCATTGGCCACGGCCAGCGGCAGACAGCGATAGGCGAAACCGTCCGGCGTCGCGTCCATCCAGTCGCGATCGACCGGTGCCGGCCTGATCTCCGGACCGTCCGCCCCCAGCGAAAAGGCGGTCAGCCGCGTGATGTCGTCATTGTCCGGGTTCATGACGCAAACCCTACCGTCGTATTGCGCCCTAGGCCAGCAACACCAGCAGCACGCCGGCAATCACCGCCACACTGCCCGGAATATCGGCGGCCTTTGGCCGTTCGCCCAGCAGCAGCCGCCCCATGATCAGGGTGAAGACCAGTTCCACCTGACCGAAGGCCCGCACCAGGGCCGCGGTCTCCAGCGTCATCGCCCAGGCCCAGCCGGCCGATCCGGTCACGCTCAACAGCCCGACCAGGGCGGAACTGCGCCAGGTGCGGAACACCGCCACGAAGGTTGCAGGCTCGCGCGCCACCAGCCATGCGCCCATCAGCACCGCCTGTATGGTGTTCATCACCGCCAGTGTGGCGATGGCGCGGGGGAAAGCCGGGCCATCGCCCAGACCAAGGGCACCGGCACGGATACACACCGATGCCACCGCGAACATGGCGCCGGCACCCAGCCCGTACAACGCCGCCTTGTCGCCGGCGCCGCGCAGCAGGGCGGCAACGCCGTCGCGGCTGCCACGGGTGGCGAGCACCGCCACACCGGCCATACACACCAGAATGCCGGCCCAGGCGGTGACGGCCAGCGCCTCGCCCAGCACCGCCCAGCCCACCAGGGCCACGATCACGGTCTCGGCCTTCGAATACACCGTGCCCACCGCGAAGCCGCGGGCACCGAACGACATGATCAGCAGATTGGTCCCCAGGATCTGCGCCACGCCGGCCACCGCGCACCACAGCGCATGCGTCATGCTCAATGCGGGCAACCCGGCCGGAAACGGCCCGTCGGCCGGCAGCAGCGCCACGGCGGCCAAAGCCGCCAGCGACACCGGCGCGCCATAGGCATAGCGCACGAACCCCGCCCCCTGCACCGACAGCAATCCGCGAAGTCGTTGTTGCAGCGCAGTGCGCGATGCCTGCAACAACGCAGCCGCGACGGTGACAACCACCCAGGTCTCTATCATCAGTCCGGCCCTTCGCCTCAGCGTGATCCATGCCCTGGCGTTGGTATACCACTAAGAGGATTTTTGGTATACCATGCTGGTTTCGCATAGGCCGGATGCATCTTTGGCGCATCATCTTTTTCCGGAGCGGCGATATCCTGTCGGGCTTACACGCCGGATGGTGCCAGTCACCCCGGCCGCATATGCGGCCCCACCATCCTCGGACCACCCGACATCCTCGGATCACTGGGGCCATGATCCCCGCGGCGGATGCGTGCCTCGCGCACCGCTTCCCGCGTGATCAGCACAGCCGCCGTTCCGGGACCGGTATCCGCGCGCGTCCCCCGCCAAGCTTCAGTGACCAACATGACCGGCACCGCCTCCCCCGCGGCCGGCGCACGGACCCCGCTCGTGCGCGAGGCCCCGTTTCTGCACGAAATCCGCGCGACCTTCGCGCTGGCCTGGCCCATCGTGCTGACCAACCTGGCCCAGATGGCCATCACCACCACCGATGTGCTGGTGATCGGCCGCCTGGGGCCCGAGGCGCTCGCGGCGGCGACCCTCGGTGCCAACCTCTATTTCGCGCTGTTCATCTATGGCATGGGCCTGGCCATGGCCACGGCGCCGATGCTGGCCCAGGCGGTCGGCGCCCGGCTTGGCATCATCCGCGATGTCAGGCGCAGCGTCCGCCAGGGCCTGTGGCTGTGCGCGGGTGTCAGCGCCGCCTTCATCCTGGTGATGGGGGAAACCGAAGCCATCCTGCTTACGCTGGGTCAGGATCCGGTGCTGGCGGAACGGGCCGCGGCTTATGTCCACACGCTCCGCTGGGGCGTGCTGCCGGCGCTATGGTTCATCGTGCTGCGCAATTTCATCTCGGCGCTGGGCCGGCCGCGTGCGGCGATGGTGATCACCATCATCGCCATCGGTATCAATGCGGTGCTGGATATCGGTCTGGTGCTGGGTGAGTTCGGCCTGCCGGGATTGGGCCTGCCCGGCGCCGGCATCGCCAGCACGCTGGCCAATCTGTTCCTGTTCAGCGCGCTGACCCTGTTCACGATGGCGGATCGCCGCTTCCGGCGGTTCAACCTGTTCGGCCGCTGGTGGCGGTCGGATTGGCCGCGGCTGGTCGAGATGTTGAAGATCGGCCTGCCGATCAGCCTGACCGTTGGATTCGAGGTGACGGTGTTCAATGCCGCCGCCTTCATGATGGGGCTGATCGGCACCGAGGCGCTGGCCGCCCATGCCATCGCCCTGCAGGTGGCCGCCGTCACCTTCATGGTGCCGATGGGCGTGGGTCAGGCGGGCACGGTGCGCGTCGGGCTGGCGGCCGGCGCCGGCGACGCGCACCGGATAACGATGGCCGGCCGCTCGGCCATTCTGCTGGGCATCGGCTTCATGGCCCTGTCGGCGATCGTGATGCTGTCGATCCCGCGCACCATCATCGGCCTGTTCCTGGATGCCGGCGACCCGGGCGTTGCCGAAACCACCCGCATCGCCGTGGGATTTCTTGGCATCGCCGCGATCTTCCAACTGGCCGATGGCGCCCAGGCGGTGGGCGCCGGGCTGCTGCGCGGCCTGAAGGACACAGCCATGCCCATGATCTATGCCGGCATCGGCTATTGGGGTGTCGGGCTGGGTCTTGGCGCCGGGCTCGCTTTCGGCGCCGGCATGGGCGGCACGGGGATCTGGATCGGACTGGCGGCAGGGCTTGGCACGGTCGCGGTTCTGATGCTGACGCGCTGGGCGCGGCGCGGGCGTCTGACACGGGCCACGACGCCCCGGCGGCGAGATGACACGGCCGAGGACTCTTGATGCCGTAATACCCGGGGGAGTATATATCGCGCAAACATCAACCCATGATGGATTTTGCGATGTCCTCCCCCACCATCCTGATCCTGGTGCGCGAACCCACCGCCGACAGCGAGGCTCTGGCCTCGGCCCTTGCCCGTCAGGGCGCCCGCGCGCTGATCCGGCGCCCGGAAGCGCTGACGGTGGCGATCGACGGCCGGTCGCTGACCATAATGGACGGCAACGGCGCGCCAATTGCCGTTGATGCCGCCCTTGGCTGGACCTCGCTTGCCGCCCGCGATGCCGGTTTGTGGCTGTTGCGGGCACTGGAACAGGCCGGCATACCCGTGATGAACCGGGCAGCCGTACTGGATGGCGGCCAGTTGAAGCCGGTCGGATCGCTGATCCTGGCGGCCCACGGCCTGCCCCATGCCCGCACGCTTCTCGCCGGCGCCGATGGCGACCCGAATATGCTGATCACCACGCTGGGCCTGCCGATGGTGGTGAAGCCCTGCCTTGGCACCAAGGGTGGCGGTGTGCGCCTGATCACCGAGCGCGCCGATCTGGTGGCGCTTCTGGCTGCGGCCACGGCCAGCCGTCTGCCGCTGTATCTTCAGGAGCATGTGCCGAACACCGGCGCGGATCTGCGCATCCAATGCGTCGATTACCGGCCGTCCTATGCCTTTCGCCGTCATGCCGCCCCAGGCTCCTTCGTGACCAATCTTCATGCCGGCGGCCGCGCCGAGCTTGTGGCGCCGATCCCGCCGGTGCTGGCGGCGCTGGCCACAGCCGCCGCCCGCGCCTTCGACGCGCCGATCGCCGGTGTCGACCTGATCGAGAGCCCCGATCGCGGGCCGGTGATCCTGGAGGTCAACATGACCCCAGGCTTCTTCACCGCCGCCGTGTTGGCCGGCGATCAGCGCGTGGTGATCGAGCCCGCCGCGCGCGCCGCCGCCGATGCGATCGCCCGCGGCCTGATCCGGATGGCGGCAACCCGACGGCGCGGCGCGGCCCTTGGCCACGGAACCGCCGCATGACCGCCGCCCGCATCCTGGCCCACGTGCCACAGCCGGTGCGGGCCACCGGCGGGCCGCGCCAGCGTGGCCGGATGATCGGTCAGGCACTGAAACCCGCGCTCCATGCATTCCTGGACGAAGACGTCGCCCATATCGACCGCGTGCGGGCGGTCCCGCTGGGTCGCGAGCAGGCCCGCCTGCTGGCGCTGAGCTTCGCCACCGTCATTGCCGCCACCCTGCCCGGCATCTTCGCCGAACTGAACGGCATGGCCGAGGGCGCCGACCTGCCGCTCGCCGACATCATGATCCTGCAAATGCGTCGGGAACTGGCCATGCCCGGCATCGGCCCCGCCACCTGGCCGCCGGCGACCGACATCTCAGGCGGGGTGGAGGGCTGCACCACCATCGCCTTCCGCACCGACGCAGACGATGGCCGGCCGCATCCGCTGATCGCGCAGACCGCCGATCTGCCCGGCGATCTGTATGGGCTGGGCACCGTGCTGCATCTTCAGGGCGCGGGGCCCGCCGGCGGTGACATCCTGGCCTGGGCGCCGCTGGGTCAGCTCGGGTTTCTGGGCATCAACGGCGCCGGACTCGCCATCGGCATCAACATGGTCGTGGCCGAAGGCTGGCGGCCGGGCGTGCCGCCCTATCTGATCATCCGCCATCTGCTGTCCCTGCCCGACGCCCGTGCCGCCGAAGAGGCGATCGCCCGGCTGCCGCGCGCGTCGTCTCGCTGCTACACCCTGGCCGATGCCCGCGACCTGATGATGATCGAGACGACCATCGACACTCGCCGGCGGCTGGACCCGGCGCCCGGCATACCGCAATCGCGGCTCAGCCACTGCAATCACTTCCTGCACCCCGATCTGGCCCCCCGCGACCGGGTGCCGGACTGGTCGTCGACGCGGGTGCGCGCGGCCCGGATGGACACGGTGTTTGCATCCGGCGCCTGGGCCGCCGGCACCGCCGGCGCCGATGATGCCCGCGCACTGCTGGCCGATCATGCCAATGCGCCGCTCAGCATCTGCGCCCATGACCGCGGGCCCGCCCGGGGCCGCACCGTCGCCGCGGCGGTCATGGACCCGCTGGCCGGATGCCTGGACATCGCGGCCGGCACCGCCTGCGACAGCCCCTTCATCCGCCATCGGATCGCGCCGCCCGCGTGGCCGGGCGCCATGGATCCCGCCGCCGACGCCGGAGTTGCCCCATGGAACGGGTGATCCGCCTGCGACTGGCGGTGCTGTTCCTTGAGAAATTCGCCGAAGCCGCGATCTTTCCGTTCATGGCGTTGCGCTTTGCCGAAGCCCTTGGCACCGGCACCGCCGGACTGTTGATGTTCACGGCCTTTGCCGCCGCGACGCTCGCCGGCATCTGGGCCGGCCATCTGGCCGATACGCTGGGCCGGCGGCGGGTGCTGGTGCCGGCCGAGATCGGCCGGGCGATCGCCGCCGCCGCACTCGCGCTCGCCATTCTGCCCGAGACGACGGCGATGGCCGGCCCCGTCGCCGCCTGGGCCGGGTTTCCGCCATTTCTGGCGCTGGCGATCGCCGCCGGCGTCTCCACCCCCACCGCCGAGGCCACGGTCATCGATCTGGCGACGCCGGAACGCCGGACACGGATCTATGGCGCGGTCTACTGGATCACGAATGTGGCGCGGTCTTCAGGCACGCTGGCCGGCGCCGCCCTTTATGCCATCGCCTTCGGCTGGCTGCTGGCGGGCATCGCGGTGCTGGCGGCGGGTGTTGCCATCGCCCTGATGCTGTGGCTGATCGAAACCCGCCCGGAGGCCGTGCGGGCCGCGGCCAGCCATGGCCGCTTCCATCCGGGCGCGCTGATCGCCGGCTATCTGGTGGTGCTGCGCGACCGCCTGTTCCTGCGCTATGCGCTGGGTGTGTCGCTGTCGCTGGCGGTGGCCGCCCAGCTTGCCCATTACGTGGCGGTCCGCCTGGGCACCACGGTGGAGACCGCGGTGCTGATCGATGCCGCCGGCTGGCGGCTGGCCCTGAACGGCCCGGAACTGTTCGGCCTGCTGCGGATCGAGAACGGGTTGATGGTGGTGGCGCTGGCGCCGCTGGTTCAGCGCCTGGCCCGGCCGATGACCGATCGCCGGCGGCTGATCATCGGCTTTGCGCTGTTCGCGATCGGGTTCTGGGTGCTGGGCTGGTCGACGGCGCCCTGGCTGCTGATCGCCTTCACCGCCCTGTTCACCATCGGCGAACTGCTTTATGCCCCGCCCAAGCTGGCGCTGATGGCGGCGCTGGCACCGCAGGCGGCGCGCAGCCGTGCGGCGGCGGTGATGGGCCTGGGCTTCCGCGGCGCGCTGATGACCGGCGCACTGGGCGTCGCCGCCGTCGGCCATGTCGACCCGCAGGTGATGGCGCTGGTGTTCGTGGCCGGCGCCGCCCTGGCCGGATGGCTGCTGGTCGATGTCTCACGCAAGGCCGAGGGGCGCTGACGATGACGGGATTGACGGGACATGCCGGCGGACCGCGCCTCTATCGGGCGTTCTGCGCCGAAGACGGCCATGGCGGCAATCCTGCCTGGACGCTGATCGCCGCCCCCGATCACGACCACAATCACGATCACGATCACGATCACGATCCGACAGCGCTGGCCCGCGCGGCCGCCACCGCCAGTGCCACCGGCATCGAGGTCACCCTGCTGACACCCGGCGATGGCGGGTCATGGCGGGCGGTGTTCATGGTGCCGGGGGGCCGGCTGTCGCTGTGCCTGCACGGCTTGATCGCCGCCGCCGCACGGCTGTGGCAGGACGGCGCCGCGCCCCGGGCGCCTTTGGTGATCGACACCGATGCCGGGCCGCAGCACCTGACCCCGGTCATCCACGACGGCGCCATCACCGGGGCGGTCTGCCGGCTGGACGGCAATCACCACCGCCCCTGTGCGGATGCCGAGGCCACGGCGATCATCGCCAGGGCCGCCGCCGCGACCGGTCTGGCGCCGGATCGGTTCCGGCATTCCCCTGCCCGCGCCGGCGCCGCCCGGCCGAAGCTGGTGTTGCGGATCGACGATCCGCACCTGATCGGGCAGATGAGCCCCGATGCGGCCATGGTGGATGCGCTGGGCCGCGACACCGGCACCACCGGCCTCTATGTCTATGCCCATGCCGGCCCTGCTGCCGGTATCCATGCCGGTCCTGCCGGTACCGCCAGCCTGATCCGCGCCCGCCATTTTCCCGCCGGCATCGGCCTTGTCGAGGATATCGCGACCGGTGGTTCGGCCCCGGTCGCCGGGCTCGACCTGCTGCATCACCGCCAGGTGTCGGGCCCGCCGCACCTGATCATCGCCCAGGGCCCCGACGGACCGGATGGCCGCGGCATGGCGCGGATCGAAACCTGGCGCGACGGCGATCACGCCCGGCCCGGCCGCTGGATGGTGGCCGGTCGCATCTCCGCCGGGACGTCCGGCTGAGAATCCGGTCCCGCTCCGGCGCCAGACCGGTCGCGGCGGCCGCCGCCGGCAATGTCGACCGCGTGGCCGGCACCACGGGGGAACTGGCGGGCTCCATCGCGGGTATCAGTCAGGACATGGCCCGCAGCACCGACATGACCACCCACGCGGCACAGCAGGCCGGCCAGATCGATGAACAGGTCCGCGCCCTGGCCGACACCGCCCGGCGGGGCGGCGCCGTGGTGACGCTGATCGCCGGGATCGCCGAACACCCTGCTGGCCCTGAGCGCGACCATTGAGGCAGCGCGCGCCGGCGATGCCGGCAACAGTGTCGCCGTCGTCGCCGGCGAGGTGAAGGCCCTGGCCACCCAGACCGCGCGGGCGACCGGGATATCGGCCGGCGGGTCACCGCGATCCAGGCCGAAACCGCCCGCGCCGCCACGGCAACCGCGATCCCGCGCGACGACCCGATTGGACACAAAGGCCCGATTGGACACAAAGCCCGATCCGGCACAAAAAACGGGGGCGGCACCTTGTGGTGCCGCCCCCGTTCATGATCGGATCAGCCGTTGGTCGGCGATCAGCCAGCCGTGCTGCGCCGCTGCGGACGGCCTTCGAAGCCGCCGCGCGGGCCGCCGGCCGGGCGCTGACCGCCCGGACGCTGGCCACCCGGGCGCTGGTTGTAAGACCGCTCGCCGCCACGGCCCTCGGCACCACCACGTGCTTCGGCGCCGCCACGGGCGTCGCCGTCGCGATAGGTCCGGCGCTCGCCGCGATATTCACGCGGCTCGCGATGGTCGCGGGTGTCGCCGTTATGGGCACCACGGACCGGGCCGTTGCGGCCACCGGGGCGACCGACGCCGCCACTGGGGCGCCCCTTGCCGGCCGGACGGCCATTGCGCATCTGCTGGCGCTGCGGCGTGCGGTCGGGATTGGCTGCGATCGATTCCGGCGTGCGGCGATCCTCGGTCGGGATCGTCTGCCGGGTCAGGCGCTCGATATCGCGCAGCAGGCCCAGCTCGTCATCGGCGCACAGCGTGACGGCGATGCCCTCGGCGCCGGCGCGCGCGGTGCGGCCGATGCGATGGACATAGCTTTCCGGCACGTCGGGCAGCTCGTAATTGATCACGTGGCTGATGGCGGTGACATCGATGCCGCGCGCCGCGATGTCGGTGGCGACCAGGATGCGCACCCGGCCGTCACGGAACCCGCCCAGGGCCCGCTCGCGCTGGCTCTGGCTCTTGTTGCCGTGGATGGCCGAGGCCGGCAGGCCGGCGGCTTCCAGATCGCTCGCAACCCGGTCGGCGCCGCGCTTGGTGCGGGTGAAGACCAGGGCACGGCCGACCGTGGTGTCGTCCAGCAGGTCGATCAGCACGCCACGCTTGCGCGAGGGCTCGACACGGATGATCCGCTGGTCGACGCGTTCGGCGGTGGTGGCGACCGGCGCCACCGAAACCTCGATCGGATCGCGCAGCATTTCAGCGGCCAGGCCGCCGATCTCCTTCGGCATGGTGGCCGAGAAGAACAGGCTCTGGCGACGGGTCGGCAGCTTGGCGAGAATGCGGCGGATCGGGATGATGAAGCCCAGATCCAGCATATGGTCGGCTTCGTCCAGAACCACGATCTCGGTGCGATCGAGCTTCAGGATGCCGCTTTCCAGATGGTCGACCAGACGGCCCGGCGTCGCCACCAGCACGTCCAGGCCGCGATTGATCGCACGGGCCTGCGGGCCGGAGCTGACACCGCCCACGACCACGGCGACCGCCACCCGCATGTGGCGGGCATAGGTCTTGAAGTTGTCGGCGATCTGGGCTGCCAGTTCGCGGGTCGGCGCCAGGATCAGGCAGCGGGTACGGCCCGGCAGGTTCGGGCGCTGGCGGTCGGCGGCGAAGCGGTTCAGGATCGGCAGCGCGAAGGCCGCCGTCTTGCCGGTGCCGGTCTGGGCGATGCCCAGAAGATCGCGGCCGGCAACGAGATGCGGAATGGCCTGCTCCTGAATCGGGGTCGGCTGGGTATAGCCGGCATCGACAAGGGCACGCAACAGCGTCTCGGACAGGCCGAGATCAGCAAAATTGGTCAAAGGTCAGTCTTTCGAACGGGTGGCGCCGGCACGACCGGCGAGCGCAAAGCTCCGCCGGCTGCGTGTCAATCGGCAGCCGATGAGTGAGGACGTGCCCCGCGTGCCTGGGCCAGTCATGGGCTTCCGCCGTGATCGGCGCTCGGACGGCGAACCGGACCGGTCAAGGTCCGTTTGTGGTTCGTCACGCGGCCGGAGCGCCCGGCAGTGGCACGTCGCGAAGCTTGAAGTCCGCACATGCCCGTTGAGGGTTGCGGTATCGGGCGGGACCAATACCGGGTCGGCGGCGGTGTTCACCGGACCGCGCGGTCGGGACCGCATGATCAGGCGACACTGTCGCGGCACTGTCCGGGCTACATGCCGCGTGATGCACAGAACAAGCTGTGATGCACGAGACAACCGGAAGGCCCCCGGCGGACAAGACCCCGCCGGCTGAGGTGTTGAGTAACACCCGCGGAGTTTTGCCGCAAGTGCGAAATGCCGCAGAGCAGACCTGCGCGCCTACCGCCCCGCCGGATCGCAAGCCGCGGTGCCGCAGGCCCTGGACGTGAAAAGGCCCAGCCTGATCAACAGCCTGGGCCTTTTCGGAAATCTGGAGGAGGGGAAGGGATTCGAACCCTCGATAGGGTTTTACCCCTATAACGGTTTAGCAAACCGTCGCCTTCAGCCACTCGGCCACCCCTCCGCATCGGAAGCGTCCGATTACATAGCCAAGCGCCTGGGGCTTGTCAATCGGCTGCAACATGGCGCGGCACGGAATATGGCCGCCCGGCCCCGATTGTCGGCCGATTGCCGCCCGGTCACCATCAACGGCCGAGCGCGCGGTCCAGATCGGCGATCAGGTCGCCCACATCCTCGATGCCCACCGACACCCGCAGCAGGTCGTCGGGAACCGGGCTGGTCGGGCCCTCGATGCTGGCGCGATGCTCGATCAGGCTTTCGACGCCGCCGAGCGAGGTGGCCCGGGCGAACAGGCGCAGGCGACCGGCCATATCGATCGCCGCGTCCCGCCCCCCGGCCACGCACAGCGACAGCATGCCGCCGAAGCCGCCGGTCATCTGGCGGGCGGCGATGTCGTGGCCCGGAAAATCGGGCAGACCCGGATACAGGATCGCCCGCACCCTCGGGTCACCGCTGAAATGGCGGGCGATGGCCGCGGCATTGGCGCTGGCACGGTCCACCCGGATCGCCAGGGTGCGCATGCCGCGCAGCAGCAGCCAGGCCTCGAACGGCCCCAGCACCGCCCCGTTCATACCGCGCAGCATCCGCGTCCGCTGCCACAGCGGATCGCCCGCCGCCCCCGCCGACACGGTCAGGGTGCCGGCCAGCACGTCGGAATGGCCGTTGAGATATTTGGTGGCCGAATGCATCACGATATCGGCGCCGTGCTCGATCGGCCGGGTCAGGATCGGGGTCGCGACCGTGTTGTCCACCGCCAGCACCGCACCCGCACGATGCGCCAGCCGTGCCGCCTCGGCGATATCGGTCACACCCCATAGTGGATTGGACGGTGTCTCGATCCAGACCAGATCGGCACCGCCGTCCAGAGCACCAGCCAGCGCCGCCATGTCGGTCATGTCGACGAATGCGACGCCGATGCCGGCCGGTCGCGCCACGTCGATCAGCCATTTGCGCAGGCCCCAATACATCACCTCGGGCGCCACGATCCGGGCACCCTGCGGCAGGGCCTGAAACAGTGTTGCCGCCGCCGCCATGCCGGATGCGAACAGCATGCTCTCCGCCCCGCCCTCCAGCGTGGTCAGCACCGCTTCCGGTTCGTCATAGGCGGCGCTGTCGGCGCGGGAATACACCCGGCCCCGGGGATAGCTCAGATCGGCCGCGCGCTCGAATGTGGTCGAGACATGGATCGGCGGCACCACGGCACCGGTCGCCGCATCGACACGGCCGGTGCCGCGCGCCGCATGGGTCGCGCGTGCATAAGACGTCTCGGACCCGGTGCCTGCGGCGGCGGATACCAGAGATGATGCGGCAACGGTCTTGTCGGTCACGCCATGTCCTTTCAGAATGCCCGCAGGTCCAAATACCGGCAGGTCAGCCGGTGGGCCGTCTGCATGCATGCTATATGTCGCTCTGTTCCACCGCCGGACAAGCCCCCGGCGACCCGGCGATGCCGCCCCCAGAACCGGAGTTTTCCCCTCGTGTCCATCTTATCAGCCGGGTTCATGGCATCAGCCGGCCGGATCGCCGTCGACAGCCGGTTCGACGGCGGCAATGGCGATCTGGTCGGAATCGATGACAGCCTGCCCCGCGCCCGCGTCGATCTGGCGATCCGCACCGATGCCGGCTGCGATTTCCGGCAGTGGTTCCATGTCCGCCTGTCGGGCATCCGCGGCCGGCCGGTGCAGGTCCGGATCCTGAATGCCGGCACCTGCACCTATCCGCGGGGCTTCAAAGGCTATCGGCCGGTCATCTCGACCGATCGTCAGCGCTGGACCCGGGTGCAGGCCGCGTTCGACGGCATGGTGCTCAGCTTCGATCTGGATATCGACACCGATCAGGTGGATGTCGCCTATTTCGCGCCCTACGACCTGTCGCGCCATGCCGATCTGGTGGCGCGGATCGGCAGCCGGCCGGGGGTCGAGCGGCTGCGGCTGGGCACCACGGTCGACGGCCGGCCGCTCGACGCGCTGAAAGTCGGCGCCGTCGATACCGGCCGGCCGGTCTGCTGGATCATCGGCCGCCAGCATCCGGGCGAGACCATGGCCAGTTGGTGGATGGAGGGCGCGCTGGAGCGGCTGACCGATCCGGGCGACGCGGTGGCGAGCCGCCTGCGCAGCGCCGCCAGCTTCGTCTTCGTGCCCAACATGAACCCCGATGGCAGCGCGCGCGGCCATCTGCGCGCCAATGCCGCCGGCGCCAATCTGAACCGCGAATGGCTGGCCCCAAGCCTGGCACGCAGCCCCGAAGTCGCGGCCGTGCGCCAGGCGATGATCGCGACCGGCGTCGCCTTCTGCCTGGACGTGCATGGCGACGAGGCCCTGCCCCACAACTTCATCGCCGGTTTCGAGGGCATTCCCGATCTCCGCCCCGGCCAGCTCGACCTTCTGGCCGATTACCGCGACCGGCTCGACCGGATCTCGCCCGATTTCCAGACCCGCGCCGGCTATCCGCCCGCCCGGCCCCAGACCGGCAACCTCACCGTCTGCACCAACTGGGTCGCCAACACCTTCGGCACTCTGGCGATGACCCTGGAACAGCCGTTCAAGGATTGCGCGGAAGCGCCCGATGCCCAGCGCGGCTGGTCGCCCGATGGCTGCCGACGCCTCGCCGGCGCCTGCCTCGACGCCCTCGCCGGCATGACCGACCGCCTCACCACAGGACACGCCACCTGATGTTTCTGACCGCTCATGGCATCAAGACCTGCGATACCTGCCGCAAGGCGCTGAAGGCGCTGGAACAGGCTGGCATCGCCCACCGGTCGCGCGATCTGCGCACCCAGCCGCTGAAGCCCGAAGAGGCCGCGCGCTGGCTGGACCAGATCGGCGCGGACCGGCTGATCAACCGCCGCTCCACCACCTGGCGCGGCCTTGCCGAAAGCGATCGCGCGATCGCCGACGGCGATGACGCCGCCGCCATCGCCGCCCTGCTCGCCCGCGAGGTGACGCTGATCAAACGGCCGGTGTTCACCGACGAGGACGGCGACGACCGGGTGGTGGCGCTGGGCTTCGATGCGCCGGCGAAAGCCGCCATCGGCCTGACCTCATGATGCGGCCCCCCATCGCGACCCCAGCCGTGGCGCTTGATCGCCTCAACGCTGGTCTTCTGTCAGGGCCAGCCTTGGGAGGATCAGGGTCAGGTCCGCATGGAGCCGGTCGTCGCGTATGCGTGGCAGAAGTGCGGTGAGGCGGCGGTGCAGCATGTGCCGTCCGGCCCCTGTGGCCGCGGCCGATGGCGCGCCGCCCAATGCGACGATATGCCGGCGCAGTGTCCTGGCCGCCCATGCGTCGTCGTCCCGCCCTATGTCGGGGCCCACCGCCGACAGCAGATCGTTCAGCGCCGCCACGATCTCGTCGCGGGGCGCATAGCCCATATACACATCGTCAGCCTCGCGCATCTGACAGGGCGCGGAGCTGAGGTCGGCAGGGTCGTCGCCATCCGGCGCCGCCGGAACCACAGGCTTGCTCATCGCGGCCTCTCCATGGCGACAGTGTAGCTCTGGTGGGGGCGGTCAAGCCAGCGCCTGCAGATCCGCGCGCAGGCGGTCGGCATCCGCGCCGGCAAGCTGCGCCTCCACCGCCGCATGGGTCGCTTCCCACACCGGCACCGCATCCGCCAGGACCGACCGGCCCGCCGGGGTCAGCGACAGACGGCGGCTGCGACGGTCGTCAGGGTCCACCGACACCGCCACCAGACCGCGGCGTTCCAGTGGTTTCAGATTGGCGGTCAGGGTGCTGTGATCCATCGCAAGCAGGCTGGCGACCTGGCCCTTATTGGGCGGTGTCGGCCGGTTCAGCGACATCAGCAGCGAGAACTGGCCGCTGGTCAGGTCCAGATGGCGCAGCGCGTCGTCGAAGCGCCGGGCCAGCGCCCGCGCCGCGCGCTGGACATGCAGGCACAGGCAGTTGTCGCGGACCAGAAGCGTGGTTTCGAAGGGAACGATCACGGGTTTTGACATCGGCCTATAATGTTGATATCAAGGTAAAAAATCAAGCAGAATATGTGGCGAAACAGCCACTCTCTGCGGTCATCGGAGGATACCCCATGCACACCGAACCCGGAACCGGCCATCTGTGGCTGCAGCGCCTGATCGGAAGCTGGCA
The DNA here is from genome assembly GCF_039630945.1 of Tistrella arctica. Taxonomy (NCBI): domain Bacteria; kingdom Pseudomonadati; phylum Pseudomonadota; class Alphaproteobacteria; order Geminicoccales; family Geminicoccaceae; genus Tistrella; species Tistrella arctica. Next base: position 14,454 of record NZ_JBBKTV010000023.1, on the reverse strand, counting down.
GTTCACCGCCGACTGCTCGATGGGACCGGACAAGCCGCGCGAAACCTTCAATGGCAGCGAGACCGTCCGGTCACTGGGCGGATTGTGGATCATCGGCGAAGGCCAGGGCGAGATGCCAGGCGGCGGCATCGGCCATACCATCCTGACCCTTGGCTTCGACCCCGCCACCGGCCGCTATCCCGGCACCTGGATCGGATCGATGATGAGCCATCTGTGGCTCTATGACGGCAGTATGGATGCCGATGGCAAGGTGCTGACCCTGGCGGCCCAGGGGCCGAGCTTCGCGGGCGATGGCAGCATGGCGCGCTATCAGGACGTCATCACCCTGGCCGGCGATGACGAACGCATCCTCACCTCACGCGTCCAGATGCCCGATGGCAACTGGCAGGAATTCATGACCGCCACCTATCGCCGCACCGCCTGAGCGGCGGGCATGTCGGCCGGCGCCGGTGACGGCAGGCAGACGATCGCCGCCGCCACCAGATTGACCGCGACGCTGGCCAGGATCGGCACCAGATAGCTGTGGCTGATGTCGAAGACATAGCCGGCGGCCGTGGGGCCGATCAGGGTGCCCAGGGCGACGCTGGTATACAGAATGCCGATCAGCCCGCTGACATTGCGGCTGCCGAAACTGTCCATCACCACCGCCGGCAGAACCGCCACCCAGCCGCCATAGAACACGCCATAGAGCAGCGCGAACACCGCCAGCGACACGATACCGCCCGCCACAGCCCACACCATCTGGGCCGCCGCCATGCCGATGAACATCGCGATCAGCGCCCGGCGCCGGCCGATCCGGTCGGCGAGGCCGCCCAGGAAGAACCGCCCCGCCGTGCTGCCGACACCGATCGCGCCCAGCAGCAGAACCGCCATCGACGGCTGCACCCCATGATCGATCGCATAGGGCACCAGATGCACGAAGGGCACGAAGACGCCGAAGGCGCAGATCAGCCCGGCCGCATACAGGATGATGAAGCGCCGCGACCGGATGGCCACGGCCACAGGGATGCCGGGCACGGGGTCGCCCATCGCCGCCGCCTGCGGCGGATCGCCATCGGGGCCGAGGCCACGGTCGCGCGGATCGTTTTCGATCAGCAAGGCCATGGCGCCGCCGATCACCACCACCAGCGCGCCCATCGCCAGATAGGCGTCGCGCCAGCCCAGCGCCGCGATCAGCACCGCGGCCAGCGGCGGCATCACCAGCGTGCCCACACCAATTCCGCTGACGGCGATGCCCGAGGCGAAGCCACGCCTGCGGCTGAACCAGCGCTGCACGGCGCCCACCGCCGGCACATAGGAACAGCCGACCCCCAGCCCCACCCCCAATCCATAGGCCAGATAGACCTCGGTCAAGCTCCGGGCGAGACCGGCCATCGCCAGCCCGGCGCCGGTCAGCACCATGCCCGCCAGCACCAGACGCCGCGAGCCGAAGCGATCGGCCAGCGGGCCGGTGATCACGCCCAGGCCGAAATAGAGGAAACCGGCCAGCGAAAACACCAGCGAGACCGACCCGCGCGAGGCGGCGAAATCGGTCTGCATGGCCTCGACGAAGGCACTGAAGCTATAGGCGGCGCCGAACCCCATGAAGGTTGCGGCGAAGGCGCCGGCAACCACGAACCAGCCGTGGAAGGGGCGACGGGGGGAAGCTTGTTGCGTCATCTCGGTCCATCGGGAGCAGGCGGCATCGAGAGTTGGGGGACGGGTCGGGACGGTTCCCGCCAAAGGAGCCGTTCCAGGCCGATGCGCCATCGCCCAGCATTCCACGGAACCGACTGCGATGCCATCGGACAGATGTCATGGCACGGGATCATCCCCGCCGGCTATCCGCCAGCGGTCAGCACAGGAACAGAGCGATGAGCGATACTGCCACCATACCCATGGCCCCGCTGACCGGGGTCATCGCCTATCTCAATCTGGAGGGGGCCAGCGACGCCTCGGCCTTCTATCAGCGCGCCTTCGGGGCCCGCGAGGTTTTCCGGATGCCGGCCGAGGATGGCGACCGGCTGTTGCACTGCCATGTCGAGATCAATGGCGGGCCGTTGATGTTCAGCGACTGTTTCCCGGAAATGGGCGTGGCGCGGCAGGCCTCCGACAGCCACACCCTGCATCTGGTGGTCGATGATATCGATGCCTGGTGGCGGCGGGCGGTGGATGCCGGCTGCGAGATCACCATGCCGCTGGCCGTGCAATTCTGGGGCGATCGCTTCGGCAAGCTGCGCGACCCGTTCGGCGTGAACTGGTCGCTCAGCGCCCCCGACTCGGCGGACGATACCGGCTCGGCGGACGATACCGGCTCAGCCGGTGATGCCGGCTGAACCGGGCGTCCCGTCATCCGGGCGCTACGCCCTCAGGCAAGCCTGACCAGTTGTTTGCCGAAATTGCCGCCCGACATCATCCGCACGAAGGCTTCAGGCATACGCTCGAAGCCTTCGAGCACGTCTTCCCTGAAGGTGATCTGGCCGGCCCTGTGCCAGGCGGCGATGCGCGCCATCGCCGCCTGGCGCAGATGCCACCAGTCGAACACCACCAGCCCGTGAATCGAGGCGCGGGTGACGATCATCCGCGCGCTGGCGCGCAGGCCGATATCCTGTTCCGGCGGCTGGTCGACCACGGCGATACGGCCGCAGATCACCACCCGGGCGTGGGTGGCCAGTTGCGCCATGGCCGCGTCGTGGATCGGCCCGCCGGTGTTGTCGAAGAACACGTTCACGCCATCCGGGCAGGCGGCCCGGATATCGGCGCCGAGATCGGTACTGGTGCGGTAGTTGATCCCGGCCTCATAGCCGATCGACCGGCACCAGTCGAGCTTGTCCCGCGAACTGGCGATCGCCACCGGCCGCGCGCCGCACAGTTTCGCGATCTGCCCGACCATCTGCCCCACGGCCCCCGATGCCGCCGAGACGAGCACGGTATCACCAGGCTTCGGCCGCGCCAGTTCCAGCAGCCCGACATAGGCCGTCAGCCCCGGCATGCCCAGCCACGACAAGGCCGCCTGCGGCGGTGCCAGACCGGCATCGACCTTGTTCGCCCGCGCGGCCCCCGGCAGATCGGGGCTCAGCACGGCGTATTCCTGCCAGCCGAAGGCCATGCTCTCGACCAGATCGCCCACCGCCCAGCCGGGATGATTGGACGCGATCACCGTGCCGACGCCGCCGCCCTGCATCACCCCACCCACGGCGACGCCCTGGGTGTAGTTGCCCGCGGCACTGATCCGCCCGCGCATATAGGGGTCGAGCGACAGCCACAGCGTCCGCACCAGAATCTGCCCCGGCCCCGGTTCCGGCATCGGTGTCTCGACCATCCGCCAGGTGTCGGTTGTGGCCGGGCCCGTCGGGTGGGCCGCCAGCAGCCATTGCCGGTTCGTCATCGCCTGATCCTCCCCTTGTCTGTCGCGGCCTGATCGGCCGCCTGTTCATGCCGGTATCTTGTACCGCGCGGGATGATCGGATGTCACCGGCATGCGATGGCGCCCGCCCGGCCGAAGCCGCGCGGGCGCCATAATACGTCATTCCGGTCAACCGTCAGCGCAGGTGATGCACCTCCTGAAGCCCATAGACCGGCGTCGGGATGCCTTCCATCCGCGCCTTCAACTGCAGCGCCAGATACTGCGAATAATGGCGCGACTGGTGCAGGTTGCCGCCATGGAACCACAGCGCTTCCTGCTGGGTCGGCTTCCACATATTGCGCTGCTCGCCTTCCCAGGGCCCCGGATCCTTGGGCGTGTCAGATCCCAGACCCCAGCATTTGCCCACCTTGTCCGCCACCTCCTGGCTGATCAGGTCGGCCGCCCAGCCGTTCATCGATCCATAGCCGGTGGCATAGACGATCAGGTCGGCGGGCAGCATGGTGCCGTCCTCCAGCACCACCCCGTCTTCCACGATCTCCTTCACCTGCCCCGCCTTCAGCTTGATCTTGCCATCGATGATCAACTGGCTGGCGCCGACATCGATGTAATAGCCCGATCCGCGGCGCAGATATTTCATGAACAGCCCCGAGCCGTCGGCGCCGAAATCGAGCTGGAACCCGGCTTTTTCCAGGCCGGCATAGAAATCGGCATCGACCTCGCGCATCTGGTCGTAAAGCGGGATCTGGAATTCGTGCATGATCCGGTATGGCAGCGAGGCGAAGATGAAATCGGCCTTCTGCGTGGTCACGCCGGCAACCACCGCCTCTTCCGAATACAGCGCCCCCAGCCCGATCTTCATCAGCGTGTCAGACCGCACGATATGGGTGGTGGAGCGCTGAACCATGGTGACGTCGACATCGTTCTCCCACAGCGCCGCGCAGATATCATGGGCGGAATTGTTCGACCCGATGACCACCGCCCGCTTGCCCCGCCAGGCATCGGGGCCGGGATGTTTCGATGAATGGTGCTGATCGCCCTTGAACCGGTCCATACCCGGAAAATCGGGCAGATTGGCCTTTGCCGACATGCCGGTTGCCAGCACCAGTTGCTTCGGCTTCAGGGTAACGGGCACGCCGTCGCGCTCTACCTCGACGGTCCATTCCCCCATTGCCTCGTCATAGCGCGCCGAGGTGCAGGTGGTGCTCGACCAATAGTTCAACTCCATGATCTTGGTATACATTTCCAGCCAGTCGCCGATCTTGTCCTTGGGCGCGAAAACCGGCCAGTTAGGCGGGAACGGCAGATAGGGCAGATGGTCGTACCAGACCGGATCATGCAGGCAGAGCGACTTGTAGCGGTTGCGCCAGCTATCGCCGGCGCGGGCGTTCTTCTCGATGATGATCGCCGGCACGCCCATGTTGCGCAGCCGTGCCCCCAGCGCGATACCACCCTGGCCGCCGCCGATGATCACCACATAGGGCTGGGTGGCATAACCCAGTTCGGCAGCCTCTTTCGCGCGCTCCTCCGACCACGACAGCCGGCCCTTGGCGGCACCGTGTTTGGCGCCCAGCGGCCGTTCACGGCCAAGCGGCTCCTCATGACCCTTCAATTCGGTCATCGCGGTCAGCAGGGTCCAGATCAGCCCGTCCTTCAGCCGGATCAGGCCATAGCCGCGTGCCACAGCGGTTTCGAAGCTGATCCAGGCGGTGGTGACGCCGCCCTCCTCGGTCGCGGTCTCGCCCTCGGCCACCCGCCAGTCTCCCGGATGGACCGTCCCAAGCTGGGCCGTCAGCATGTCACGGATCTGATCGCGGCCTTCCATGGTCCGGATGTTCCAGGTGAACGTCACCAGATCGCGCCAGTAGCAGTCGGTCTGAAACAGCGATACCGCGCGATCGATGTCACCGGAAGACAGCGCGCCATCCAGCGCGCCCAGAACTTTGACGACCTCGGCATTGACTGTCATGTCGAGCATATCTGCACCTCCCATGGGCTTTTATTCTTGGAGTGAGGCAAGTATGACCATGGATACCGCGCCCCGCGAGCCCGATTCAGCACGGGGTCCGGCCGCTGCCGAATTCGCCCCGCCGGGCTGTGTCGCGAACTGTGGCGTGCCACGATCGACGCCACAGGTCGCGACATCGGGCGGCGCGCGACATCGGGCGGCGCGTGACATCGGGCGGCACGTGACATCGGGCGGCACGTGACATCGGGCGGCGCGTGACATCGGGCTCAGGCCGGTGACGGTGTTCCCGGCCGGTGAATGCCCAGCCGCTCCATCCGCCGATGCACGGTGGTGCGATCCACCCCCAGCCGTCGGGCGGCCCGTGCCACATTCCACCCGCAGATCCGCAAGGTGGTCTCCAGCTCGTCCGCCGCCTCGGGCATGGTCCGGGCATCCGCCGCCACCGGGTCCGCCACCGGCAGCACCGGCGGCGGCAGGTCTTCAAGGTCGATCACCGCGCCGTCGGTCATCGCCAGCGCCACATCCAGGGTGTTGATCAACTCGCGGATATTGCCCGGCCATGGCCGCTGCTTCAGCTCCATGCGGGCCGCGGCACTCAGCCGGTAGTGATGCGGATAGGTGATCGCGCGCTGGCGCAGCATCCGGTCGATCAGCCAGTCGATATCCTGGCGGGCGCGCAAGGGCGGCAGGGTCAGCGACGCCCCGGCGAGCCGGAAGAACAGATCCCGCCGGAACCGCCCGCCCGACACCATCGCCTCGGGATCGGCGCTGGTCGCCGAGATGATCCGCAACCGCAGCCGCACCGGCTGCCGGCCGGCGCCGACCGCCACGCCGTCATCGGTCAGCATCCGGACCAGCCGCGCCTGTGCTGCCTCCGACAGATCGGCGATTTCATCCAGATACAGCGTGCCGCCCTGGGCGGCCCTGACCGCCTCCTCGTCGATCGCGGCACAGTCGACCGCCACGAACGGGCCGCTGCCCGGTCGGCTGTCATGGATGGCGCGCGCCAGGCTCTGCTTGCCGGCGCCGGTCTCGCCGCGGATCAGCACCGGCATGGTGCCGGCCGCCAGCCTTGCCGCGGTCTTCTCGACCGCGCGCATCACGGCATCGTCACCACTCAGTGCCGATAATGGTTTGGGCAGTGTGGTGCGGGCGGCGATCAGCGCCGTGGCGCTGCGCTGGGGCATGATCGCGTGGGCGAACATCGCGCGGCCGTCGCGCAGCCGCACCACCCGGTCCTGCGCCGGCCGTGCCCGGGTCAGTGTCGGCAGGTCATCGATCGACAGATCGAAAAAGCGCTGCAATTTCTGGCCGATCAGCGTGTCCGGCCGCTGCCACAGCGTGCCGCCGGCCTGGGCCAGCACCCGGGCGGCGGCATGGGTCATGCCGATCACGCAGCCGGCGCTGTCCAGCGCGATCGCCGCCTCCGGATCCACTTCCAGGAATTCCGGCAGGGTCGAGAACCGCAGCACCCATTCCAGCCGGTTCATCGCCATCAGATTGGCCAGTTCGATCCGCCGCGCCGAGGTCTTGACCAGTTGCAGGGCCAGACTCTGGCTCACCTTCGGTTGCGGCGAGCGCAGCAGCGAGATGTCGAGCACCGCCGCCAGCGCGCCGGTGGTGCTGAAGATCGGCGCGGCGGTGCAGCTCAGCGGCGTATGGGTCAGATCGAAATGGTCGGTCTGGTGAATGGTCACCGCCTCGCCGGTGGCGATACAGGCGCCGACGCCACAGGTGCCGGCCAGGTTTTCCGACCAGTCCGATCCCAGATACAGCCCCGCCTGCCGCAGATCGCGTTCAAAGGCGGGATCGCCGAAGAAATCGACCGTCACCCCCTGGGCGTCGGCCAGCAGCAGGACATAGCTCTGCCCCGCCACCTGCCGGAACAGCGCCTCAAGGCCGCTGCGCGCGATCGCGATCAGCCGTTCCGATTGCTCGCGATGCTCGCGCAGTTTGGTGTCCGGCACGATATAGGCCGGATTGGGCCGGGCCGGATCCAGTCCGTGATCGGTGACGCAGCGCCGCCAGGATTGCAGCACCACCGCATCGCGCAGCGAGGCATCGCCGCCCAGCACCCGGTCGATCTCGTCGATATGGTCATGCGCCGACATGGCCGCTTCCTCCCCAGGAACGGTGCCTGCCTTGGCAGTCGGGCCGGTGCCGACGTGTTCGTCGTGCGCCGGTCTCCGGGGTCATCATCGCGCAAGGCGTACGCGCGCGCCAGCCATCAGGCCGCATTTCCCTCTGTCGTCAGCGCCCCTGCCGGCAGACGAGGATCAGGCTCGTCCCCGCCAGCAGCATGACCACCGCCCCATAGACAGTCGCGGTGACGACCAGACCCGCCTGCCCCGCCAGCAGGCCCGCCAGAACCGCCGGAACGCAGAAGGACAGATAGCATTCGACATAGAAGGCCGACAGCAGGCCCGCGCGTTCGTCGGCCGCCGCCATCGGCATGATCGTGCGCAGCGCCCCCAGAAAGCCGGCGCCAAAGCCATAGCCGGCGATCACCGTGCCCAGCAGCAACAGCGGGATGGCGGCCAGATTGATCCCCGCCAGGAACAGGCCGGTGCCCAGCGTCAGGCCGGTGGTGCCGATGATCAGGATGCGCCGGGCGGGCCGATTGCGCAGCGACAGGATCGCCAGCCCGCCACAACTGGTCAGCCCGGCGACCACCAGCCCGCCGATCAGATGCGACCGGCTGCCGGTGGCGCTCTGGATCAGCGACGGCACCAGCGACAGATAGAGCCCGCCCACCGCCCACACCGCAACCGCCACCGGCGTCACGCGCAGCAGTGCCGCGCGCACATGCGCCGGCACCGCGATCCGTGGCCGCAGCGACGCCATCAGGCCCGGTTTGCCGCCGGCCGTTTCGGGGGTCAGCCAGATCAGCGGCATCTGCCCTGCGAACAGCACCACCAGCACCACGAACACCAGATGCAGTGGCAGGGGCGCATAGCTGACCAGAATGGCGGTGCCCAGCGCCCCCGTCGCCATGCCGGCCATGGGGGCGATACTGTTGATCAGCGCGCCCCTGGCCGGGCTGCCGTCGATCAGCGCCGCGCCCAGCGCACTGGCCGCAAGCCCCGTGGCCACGCCCTGCAACAGCCGCGCCGCGATCAGCAGCCCGGCGCTGCCGGCATCCAGGAACAGTGCCATCGCCATCAGCTCCAGCGCCAGCGCCCCCAGCACCACCGGCCGTCGGCCCAGATGGTCCGACAGGCTGCCCGCCACCAGCAGGGTGATCAGCAAGGCCAGCGCATAGACGCCGAAAATCACCGTCACCGTCACCGGTGGCAGCGCGAAGTCCTGCTGATACAGGCGATAAAGCGGGGTTGGCGCCGCCGATGCGGCAAGGAAGGTGCCAAGCGTCAGCGCCCGGCTGGCGGTGGCGACATCGCCCCGGACGGCACGCGGCAGACGGCTGATGATGCCGGAAGACATGGCGGGCGACCCTTAATGCAAATTTTTTGCGTTAAGCCGGTTTACCGTGTTTCCGCTCGACACTAAAGCTGTTTTTTTGCATCAGTGCCGGCATGTCGATGTCGATCTGCGGATGGAGGACAGCGTGATGATGGCGAAGGACGGCCTTCGTCCGGGCGGGCGCAGTGCGCGGGTCCAGGCCTCGGTTCACCAGGCGGTGCGCCGGTTGACCGCCCGACTGGGCCGGGCCGGGGTCACCATCCCGATGATCGCCGCCGAGGCCGGCGTCACGCCGTCGACCATCTATCGGCGCTGGGGCGATCTGGCGGGCCTGCTCGCCGATGTGGCGGTTGCGCGGATGCAGCCGGAAACCTTGCCGGTCGATACCGGCGGGCTGGTGACCGATCTCGATCTGTGGTTCGAGCAATATGCCGAGGAAATGTCATCAGGGCCCGGCCGCGACATGCTGAAGGACATCCTGGCGGCCGCCCCCGAGCCCGACCGCATGGCGCGCTGCTGCGGCTATACCACCACCCAGCTCGACCACATCCTCGATCGCGCCGCGGCACGGGGCGAAGCGGCGCCCGCCGCCGCCGCGCTGATCGATGATGTGGTCGCGCCGATCCTCTACCGGATCCTGTTCGGCGGCGGCCCGGTCGATGCCGCGTTCTGCAGCGCCCGCATCCGCCTCGCCCTCGCCAGGCATGGCCAGCCAGAGCGGCAGCATCAAACGCCATAATCCCCTTGGCGCATCTCAGCGCTTGCGCACGAATTCCGTGCGCAGAACCAGGCCCTTGACCGCCTCATGCCGGCAGTCGATCTCGTCGTCATTCGCGGTCAGGCGGATCGACTTGATCACCGTGCCCTGTTTCAGGGTCTGGTTTGTGCCCTTCACCTTCAGATCCTTGATCAGGGTCACCGCGTCCCCATCGGCCAGCGCATTGCCCGCCGCGTCATACACCACCCGCGGGCCGGCATCGGCAGCGGCCGTCACCTCCGAGGCCGGCCGCCACTCGCCGCTGGCCTCGTCATAAACATACTCGTCCTGCGCGTCGTCGTGATCGGCCATGACTAAGGGTCTCCGGTCCTGTGTGGGGGGAAGGCGAAAGGCAAGCGGCGGGGGCCTCCTGCCCCGCCGCTTATAGCAGATGCCGGGCGCGGGCGCTGTATGGCGGCGTGCGGCCACGCGCGCACGCGCCTCTATGGGCGCATAGGCGCAGGCCCGCACCCATGCGACGTCAAGCGCTGGTGCCGCTGACACGGACTGAGGAAGGCGAACCGCTCTTATACTGTCTCGGCGTACATCCCATGACCCGCTTGAATGCCGTGCTGAAGGCACTTTCCGACTCGTATCCGAGCGAGAGCGCGACGGCGGAGACCGAGGCATTGGTGGTCTCGAACCTGTCGCCGGCGAGCGTCATGCGCCAGCGCGACAGGTAGTCCATCGCGGTTTCCCCGACGGTTGCCTTGAACTTCAGCGCGAAGCTGGATCGGGACATGCCAGCGCGCTCGGCGAGGGTCTGCAGGGTCCAGCGATGCGCGGGATCGGCATGAATGGCGGCAATCGCAGCGCCGAGCTGCTTGTCGGCAAGGGCGAAAAACCATCCGACACCGTCGTTCGGCCCGTCCTCGAGATGCAGTCGCAGGGCCTGGATCAACATCATATGGGCAAGATGCTGTGCGATGAGCGAATTGCCTGGACGCTGTTCGCGCAATTCCTGCCGCATACGCTCGACCGACCAGATCACCGCGCTCTGCTCCGACGCTCTGCGGATATGGACGATGGGCGGAAGCATACGCAGCAGGCTGCTCGAATTCCGGCCGCTCACGCCGAACCGGCTGCCGACCAGATAGAAATCGCCGCCGCTGTTGACGGTCACGACGCCGCCAGGGCTGGGCGGCGGAAAAAACTCGCTTGAATCGACAGGGTTCAACGCGATGTCGCTGGCGAGCCTGAAATTCCGGCCGCTCGGCAAGACGAAGCACTCGCCCGCCCGCAGTCTCACGGGTTCGGCGAGATCCTCCACGAGCAGCCAGCATTCACCCGATATCACCGCATAGCACTTCATGCGGTTCTGCTGATTGCAGAACTGGATCGACCAGTCGCCGCCCGCGTCGAAACCGGAGGACACATAGCTGCGCGGCTTGAGCAACGACAGCACGTCTGACAGCGGATCCATCAAGCCTCCCGGACGATCGCGAAGATCATATGGACTTGTCAGCATAGATCGCACGTCCACAACTGTCTATCTTTTGGATGAGCAGCAACATGCAGTTTACCAGAACGTCAGCCTTGCATGAAAATTAGCATAAGACATGTATCGGAACCCGTCGCCTTGCAGTTTTTCTACTGATCATCGCCAGTAGATCTGCTGTCTTTTTGCACTGACTGCCGCCGCCGAGGCACAGGACGTCGGCGGCGGGCAGGCAATCACGCGACACCTATCTCGCCGCGCCGCGCCAGATGACATCGGACACGACCATGGTCGTCAGCCTCCCCACCCTGCGCGCCGTGATCATCACATGTCTCGAAAGCCGGCAGCCCGCCGAGGAGATGCCTTTATGACGACCTTCACGATCAATGGGCGTGCAGTGGACGTGGATGCCGCGCCAGACACGCCACTTCTGTGGGTGATCCGGGAGCATCTGAAGCTAACGGGCACCAAGTTCGGTTGCGGCATCGCGCAGTGCGGGGCCTGCACGGTTCATATCGATGGCGAGCCGACACGCTCCTGCGTGACATGGCTTGAAGACGTGGAAGGCCGGCAAGTGACGACGATCGAAGGTCTGTCGTCGGACGCCAGCCATCCGCTTCAGAAGGCCTGGGTCGCCGAGCAGGTGCCGCAATGCGGCTATTGCCAGTCCGGCCAGATCATGCAGGCGGCGGCGCTTCTCGACAGCACCCCCAACCCCACGCGGGAGCAGATCGTCGAGCACATGGACGGCAACATCTGCCGCTGCGGAACCTATATCCGCATCATCAGCGCCATTCAGCGCGCCGCGCGTGAGGGCTGACACATGACCGGATCGTTCAAGCTTCGCAGCCGCGCGATCTCGCGGCGCAGCTTCCTGATAACGGCGGGAAGCTTCGGCGTCGCGGTCGCATTCGGCGGCCTGACCGGGAATGCCCTGAATGCCGCTATGGCGCGAGCCGCCGAGGGCGGCTACCGCCCGAACGCCTGGGTGACCATCGCGGCCGATGGCATGGTCAGCATCATGTCGCCGGCCGTCGAAATGGGGCAAGGCATCATGACGACCCTGCCGCTTCTCATCGCCGAGGAAATGGATGCCGACTGGGACAGGGTCCGCATCGTCCAGGCGCCATCCGATGCGGAGACCTACGGCAATCCGGGCTTTTACGGCATTCAGCTCACCGGCGGCAGCGAATCCACGCGTGGCTACTATGATGTGCTGCGGCTGATCGGGGCGCAGACCCGCAAAGTGATCCTGGCGAGTGCCGCCGGCATGCTGAACGTTCCGACACGCGCGCTTGCGACGGAACCCGGCAGAGTCGTGCACGCGCCGTCCGGCCGCACGCTCGGCTATGGCGAGATTGCCGCGAACGGGGCGCTCCCCGATCCGCTGCCGCAGGCGACCCGGGCCGATCTGAAGGCGCGCGAAGACTGGCGCTATGTCGGACGGCGCGACATCCCCCGCGTCGACGTGCCGGCAAAGGTCGACGGCACCGCGATCTATGGCATCGATGTGCAGCGTCCCGACATGCTGTATGGCGCGGTGCTGCGAGCGCCCGTCCAGGGTGAACGACCGGAGGTCATCGACGACGCCGTGGCCAGGGCCGTGCCGGGCGTCACCCACATCGTGCCGCTCTCCTATGGTGTCGGCATCATCGGCAAGACGGTCGAGGCGACACGGCGGGCCAAGGATCTGCTCGACGTGACGTGGAGCACGTCCTCGCGGGTCCGCAACTACACGAGCAGCCATCTGCTGGAACACTTTCGCAGCGTGGCGCGTGACGTCTCGCAAACCGGTGTCGAGGCGTTCTCGGCGGGTGACACAGATGCCGCGATCGCGCATGCCACAACGGTCATCGACGCCGACTATATGAGCGATCTCGTCTGCCACGCCACCATGGAGCCGATGAACGCCACGGCGCTGGTGACCGGCGACAGGGTGGAGATCTGGGCGCCGACCCAAGGCCCGACGGGCACCCAGAGATTTGCCGCGGACGTGGTCGGTACCACGCCCGACAAGGTCAAGGTCAATGTGACCCTGCTCGGCGGCGGCTTCGGCCGCAAGGCCGAGGCGGACTTCATTATCGATGCCGTGTCTCTGGCGCGGGAGGTCGAGGGCCGACCGGTCAAGGTGATCTGGAGCCGCGAGGACGATATCCGGCACGATAAATTCCGTCCGCTCGAAGCGCAGCACATTCAGGTCGGGCTCGACGCCGATGGCAACATCACCGGTTGGCGGCATCGTATCGTTGCCGATTCCGTCTTCGCCCGGACCAACGCACAGCTTTTCGCGCAGGCGGGCGGTCACGACGACGTCGTGACCGAGGGGGCGCATGTCAACTACGCCCTCCCCGCTCATCGGATCGACTATATCCGGCAGGACAACGGCCTCGACATCGGCTTCTGGTTCGCGGTCGGGGTTGGCTACACCAGATTCGCGATCGAATGCGTCGTCGACGAGATCGCGGCCGCCAGGGGGATCGATCCCTTGCAGCTCAGGCTGGACCTGCTGCGGAACCAGCCGCGTGCGCGCACCGTCATCGAGACCGTCGGCCGGATGGCGGAATGGGATCGCGCGCGCGACGGTCGCGCGCTCGGCCTCGCCTATTCCGATGCCTTTGGCTCTCATTGTGCGCAGATTGCGGACGTATCGCTCAACCGGGAAACCGGGGTGATCAGGGTGCATAAGGTCTGGGCTGCGGTCGATCCGGGGGTGGCGATCCAGCCACGCCACATTGAAGGCATGATGATCGTCGGCATCACGAACGGAACCGGCCACGCGCTGTTCGAGCAGATCAACATCGTCGATGGCGAGGTGCAGGAAGGAAACTTCGACACCTACAGGGTGATCCGCATGTCCGAAGCGCCGGATATCGAGGTGGCGGTGATCCCGACAAGCGGAAGCCCGGTCGGAGGCATGGGACAGGTCGGCCTGCCGCCGGTCGGGCCGGCGATCGCGAATGCCGTGGCGCGACTCACCGGCGGCGTGCGGCTGCGGCACTATCCGTTCCTGCCGGAGCGGGTGCTGGCGGCGCTCGGCGCGTGATGAAAAGCTGGAAAGACGGAAGCGGCGAGGGGGCCGTGGGCCCCCTCGGACCCCCCTGCCCTTTTGGGTGTGGCGGGGCTGTGGCGATGACGCGCTGTATACGGGCAGCGTGGGGAGCTGTGGTGAGGGATGCCCTCCCCTGCCCCGGAAACGCAGCCCCCGCCCGAAACGCAGAACGCCGCCCCTGGCTTTCACCTGGGGCGGCGTTCTGAAACTTGGTTGCGGGGGCAGGATTTGAACCTGCGACCTTCAGGTTATGAGCCTGACGAGCTACCGGGCTGCTCCACCCCGCGTCGGGTGTGGTGCGTTGGGCAGTGTTTTGAGATGAGATGTCTCGCGCGTGTTGGATGCATTGTGCGGTTTCAAGACCTGGCAGCGACCTACTCTCCCGCGTCTTAAGACGAAGTACCATCGGCGCAGAACGGTTTCACGTCCGAGTTCGGGATGGGATCGGGTGGTTCACGTCCGCCATAGCCACCAGGTC
>NZ_JBBKTV010000022.1:0-42855 GCF_039630945.1 Tistrella arctica | reverse complement strand
CGTTGACATCGTAGGGGTCACAAGTTCAAACCTTGTCGCGCCCACCATCAAAACCCCCTGGGAAACCAGGGGGTTTTGTCGTATGTGGCGTAATCAAACCACATGCGTTGGTATGTCATTGGCCCGTGACTGGCCCGTCGTCACACAGGGCATGATGGGGCCCCCCCTTGCAGCTATCTCAGCCATGATGCCGTCGATGGCCGTCCGCGCCCGGTGCATCTGCGCCGGTTCGACATCGGCGTAGATCTCGGTCGTGCCGTGCGCGCGCGACTTGTGGCCCAGCAGCGCCGCCAGATCGTCGAGCGGGACGCCACGGGTGCGGAGCAGGCGGGCCATGGACCGGCGGAGGGTATAGGGGACGACAGACCGCTCCGGAGACCAGTCGTCAGCGGCCATGAGCCGGGCCCTGATCGCCGTCGAGCGGATGCCGCGCTTGGGGTTGGCGACCGGCCGGCCGCGATGGCAGACCAGCGGCAGGCTGTGATCCTGATCCTCGGCATCCCACGCGGTGAGCCACGCCGCGAGCGTGGCCGTCATCGGCACCACGGGGCGCCGTTTTTTGGTCTGCCGACGTCCGGCGGGGTTGAGATCGATCACCCGCATCTCATGGTCGATCTGTGCTCTGGTCAGATCGCAGACGGCATCTGGCCGGCCCAGCGTGTTGAGGGCCAGGATGACATAGCGATGGAGATGGGCGGACCGGCGTGTGTCGCCGAGCGCTGAGACCATGGCGGCCAGATCGGCGATATCGAGGCGGCGGTGCGTGTGCTCGTCGGGCGCGCCGATGATCGCCGCGATGCGGTCGCGTGACAGGGTGATCAGCGGCGCCGCCATGATGACACCGTCCCGGCGTGCGTGGCCGATGGCCGCCGACAGGACGGACATGGTCCGCGAGATGTAGCCGGGCGCATGGCCTCGTCTGGCAAGGGCCATGATGATCTCGCGCTGTCGGGCGGGTGTGAGGTCGGCGACGGTCGCCTCTATCCCGATGACGTCGCGGAGGTGACGCGCCGATATGCGTGCCACAGGACCGCTCGGCAGGCCGTCGGTGTGCTGCTCAAGGTATGGGACCAGGGCCTCGATCACTGAGAGGTCGCGCGGGTCGCCATGGCTGGGGCGGCGCTGAGCGGCGATCATCTGTGCGACGTCTTGCCGGAGGGTGTCAACCGCCGCTTGGTCCTCGGCCGCGTTGAGCGCGTCGCCCAGGACGATCGCGCTCAAATCCCGCAGCGCGTCGCGCCGCTCTCGGTGCTCGTAGTGCGACGTCCGCAGATCCGCCATCACATACTGCGCCGCGGCAAGTCGGGCCTCGATCAGATCCGTGAGGCCAAGGCTGCGGCGATGGCTGGCGCCAGAGGCGCGGTCCCACCACCTGAGGCTCCATGTCCGGCCGCCGGATCGGCGGCATAGCCGGTAGCGGCCGATCTGGATATCTGCGACGGTACGGCTGGCGACAGGCATGTGACGGGATGTCCTCGTGTGATATAGGCCTCAAGGTCCGACATCCGGTATCTGACCCGGCGCGGGCTGAGGCGGGTATACCCGATCTGACCGCTGGCGCGCAGCCGCGCCAATGTGCGCGGGCTGAGCGGATAGCCCAGGTCGGTGAGGATGGCTGCGGCCTCAGCCTCGCTATAGCCGCGCTCGATCTGTCCCATCGCTGCTACTCCGCTGCTGCGATCGCGGCCGGATTGGCGCGAGGCATGAGGTGTGTGGCGTTGGCCTTGACCAGCGCCGCCGCCTCGGACGGGCAGACGCTGTTGCCGATCAGGCGGCCCTGGTCGGTGATGGTCGATTTGAGCGGCAGCGGCATCTGCATCATCTGCCGGCATCCTCCATGGCCGCGAGCGCCATCAGATCGTCGGCGCGCATCGGGGTGTGGCGGAGCAGCACAAGATCCGGACCGCTGACGATCTGGCCGTCGGTGCCGCGCACCATGTCATTGACCCGCTCGTCGGCGTCCTTGCCGGTGGCGATGCCGATCTTGACCCATAGGCGCGCCCACTGGCCGGTCGGGACCAGCCAGCAGCGCAGGCTGCGGTCGGTAATCCCGCGCTGCAGGGCCGGGCATGCCGTCAGCGCGCGGCCGGCACAGGCGTCGTGCATGGGATAGCCATCACGGATCAGCGGGTGGCCGGCATGGGTGCGTCCGTGGCTGATCGCGATGCAGGCCTTACCCAGGGGCTGTGCGCAGATCTGGCACAGACGCGCCTGCACCACCCGCCGGCACCGGCCGTGATGGAGGCGGGTGAACAGGGGCCGGCCCACACCGGGCGCGTCGACGCCGTCGTCGATGATCAGCAGCCGGTCGCCGCCCCAGCGCTCGCGCAACACACGCGGCTTGCGCAGATCGGCCTCACCGGACCACATGGTGATCACCGGCACCGGCGCGCCGCGCCAGGTGATGGGAGCAAGCGCGATCAATGGGCGCGCTCCCGCTCTGCCATGTCGACCTCTCTCGTGGCGTCGGCCAGAGCCAAGAGCAGATGGCCGATGTCGTCAGCCGACACTTGGTGTGAGCTCCCAAGGGCCGTGGCCAGCGCCCGCCCCAGCGCGTCGCCGATATGGTCCGGCAGACGACGCTGGAGACCGATCATCGCCACGCCGACGAGATACAGTGTCTCGGCGGTGGTGCTGTGGGCCGTCATATCAGCCTTTTTATCCTGGTCGATGCTCAGTGCGATATATGCGCGCCGGCTGGCGTGAGCGTCGGTGATCTGCTTGATGCAGGTATCGCGACACCGTCCGCGCTCGTCCTCGGAGCACTCAGCCGTGCGGGATGCAATCTCGGTCATGATCCGTACCTCTTGGGATGAGACAAGGCCCCGCCGGGCGGCGTGAGCCGGGAGGATGCCCGGCGGGGCAGGTGGGCGCGGGCCCGGTCATCGGATGGGAGGCGTGGTCATCCGCGGGCGCGCGCCGGGGAGCTGATCAGACGCGCGCCGAAGCCTGCGGCGGCGCGCCATAATAGAGCGGGACGCCGGTGGCCTCAGCCGCGCGCTGGGCAGTGGCGCGGGCCGCGAGGACAAAGGCCATGTCCGGCCGGTGCAGCAGCAGGTACCAGCGGATATTGCCGCCGGCGATGCGATAGCGGATATCAACGCCGATGTGTCGCATCATCGGATCGTGATCGAACACCGGGATGCGGATGACCGCATAGCGCGGCATGGTGAGGGTGCCCCCGGCCGGTCCCTTGTGCTCGGTCTCATAGGTCAGCTGGACCTCACCGGTCTCAAGCCGCACGCCGGAGGTGACCTTGGTGTCGACGTTGATCGTCAGCCCGCGGCTGAGGGCCATCAGCTGCGACGGCTTGGCGATCGCAGCTCCCTGGCTTGCGAGTGACGCGACCCAGTCGTCGATCATCGGGTCTGACGTCTGGCCGTCGACCATCGCCCAGTCCATGGCATGATCCGACAGCCACTCGGCCAGGTCCTCCTGGGTGAGGCCCTGGCCTGTGCCGTCGAGGGCCGCGCGGCAGCGCTTGTGGAGCTTGTACCAGGCTGTCCACTCCGGACTGACCGGATAGGGGTAGGACACGGTGTGGTCGCCCCAACCCGCAAACACCGGCGCGTCAGCCGGTGCCACCAGGGCGGTGGCACCGATCATCTTGCGCAGGGCCGCCTGCTGGTCGTCGTCCGCCGACAGGTCCGGCTCATAGCCATGGCGGCCTGCCTCATTGTAGATTGCCGTCAGGCTGGCCGTGAGACCGTCGGCATCGACCGACGCATACAGCGTGGTGTCGGGCTGGCGATAGCGCAGGATATGGGCGATCAGCGACCCGACAGTGGTAAGCGTCGTCCATCCCTTGAGACGCAGCGGCGCCGCGGCGACCTCGTCGCGATAGCGCTTGAGGGAGGTGAGGGTGTCCGATCCGCCCGCGCCCTTGAGGACGATCATCTGCGCCTGCGCCAGCAGGTCCGGACTATCCAACGACAGCAAGCGCCTGTTGGAGATATCCTCCTGCAAGGCCGCGATCTCGGCGACATTGCCAGGGATAGTCAGGGCGTCACCCTGGATGATGGTGTCGTCTGCCACGTGGTGGCCTCCTGTGTGATCCGCGCCGCCAGTGATCAGCGGCGCGGAAGCCGAAGGGATCAGTTATCCTTGTACAATGACGCCCGGACGGCGCAGTCCTTGGCCTCCAGCAACTTGCGAAGCGCGACAGTGCGCTCCGGATTTGCTGGCAGTGTGTCAACAATCATCTCTGCCAAGTCGGCAAAGGGACGGCTCACCGACTGCAGGTGCGCTGACAGATGAGCGTATGCAAAAAATTGCATTAATCTATCCATAGGTGGCGATCCTCAATCGGCATAGGCCGCGGCGCGGCCGGTGGTCACCGGGCGCAGCATGTCCATCTGCGCGGGATTGCTCTGCGCAAAGCCGCCGCCGGGCAGCGGCCAGCGCACGGACTTGGCGCGCGGCAGCTTGGGCTTGCGGATGGCGACGTCGGCGTTGATCTCGACGACGCCACCCTCCTGTTTGAGCTTGAGTTTGACGGTCAGCTCGCCGCTGACCGATTTGGCGGTCAGGGCCGCCTGGGCCATGACCGATTGCAGCTCACGCATGAGCGTGGTTGCGTCGACGGCGAACTGTCCGTCTTCGATACCGGCGAGCAGTCGGACAAGGTCTCGCTCGGCGCCGGGGATGTGGGGTGGTGCCGCAATCGAGGTGGGCGCGGCGGGTGCGAGATCAGACATGATCCGGGCTCCTCTGGTCATGGGGTGTCAATCCCTCGCCGGTATAATCGGACCGGCAGATGGTGATGACGACGTGGTGCAGGCCCTCACGGTGCACCTGCCGATAGGCATTGCTGCCGCCGGCCTGTGTCTGAGGGGCGAGTAGCGTGAGAGCATCACGGGCGGTGCGCGCGGCGGGATCTGACGCGGCACTGCATGTCAGCAGGATGCGGTGCAGATCCTGCCGTGCCATCTCGGCGATGGAGGCCGACGTCGCGGCGATCACGCCGCGATCGGGTGTGGATGCGATGGCCCGATACCGGGCGGTCGAGGATGCGGTCATCGGAACATGCCCCCTCATAGGCCGTTGGCGGCGAGATAGTCGGCCACGGCCACAAGGGCTGTCCGCCAAGCCACCGGATCATCCTCATACTCGGGCACGAAAACTGAGCACTGGTTTGTAATATACATGGCCGTGCCCCAGTCGTGTGGGCCGGTGGCATTAATGTCCGCAAACATACCCATCGCGCTAGAAAGCAAACCGCCCCTTATATAATCAAGCGCTATTAACCGATCCTTGATCTGGCGGTTTGCAAAGTCACCTGGAACCAAGAAATCCCTTACTGGGGCACCGAGTGAGGTAGCCATGACCGCGCCAGCCAGACAAACAACGCAGCCGCCATCTGTTGGTTTGTGCCACTGGTACATGTCGATGCCGTAACGGTCGTCGGCCTCAACCCTGGCCAGATCGTCCAGTGCAATCCGGATGGCCTCGGACGGCAGGGAGACGGCAAATCGCTCGGCGGGTGTCATGCCTCGTCCCCCTCGATGACATCGATGGCGACCAGCGCCACCAGCATGACAATGGCCAGGATCACCGCCGCCAGGGACAGGGCCGCGACCCAGTCCATCGGCTGCCGGGTGGTGAGGGCGACCACGCCGGCAACGGCGCCGGTGGCAGTGCCGACGGCGCAGAGGGTAAGGGCGGTGCCGGCGATCCTGCGCATCAGGTGGCGCAGGCGCGGGCGTCGGCGGATGGTGCGCAAGAGCATGGCAGCCTCCATATGGGCCGCGCCGCTGGTGGTCAGCGGCGCGGAAGCTGGTGGTGTGGTCAGGCTGCGCCGTGGGCGGCGTAATGGGCCACGTCCTCGGGCAACAGGGCCGAGAGGATCGACAGGACGTCGGCCGCATCGGCGCTGGTGCTGCCCCAATAGGCGCCGCCTCCGGCATCACCCAGGCCGGCGCCGCCGGCCCAGCCGCCCGGAAACAGGCGGTGGAGGTGTGCGGCCATCATCCCGTCGCCGCTGTAATTGATCTCGCCGTCATCGCTGACGACGATGTATGCCGGGAAATCGGCAGGGGACTTGGCACCGGCCGCGATCGCGGCCATGGCGATCCGGTCGCCCACCGGCCCGGTCTTGGAGTGCGCCATCCTGACGACGCGGGTGCCGCCGGCCATCTCGACCGGGGCCGACATGGCACGGTCGATCTCGGCAATGCGCTCTGCGGTCAGGCCGCGGCACTCGGCATCGATCGCCGCGATCCGGGCCATTTCGTCGGGGGTGGCGGCAAGCCGGATCAGCCCGGCATACCACTCTGCGTCATGGGCCGCGACGAGCCGGTGCCACCTGGTGGCCTGCACGCTCAGCAGCTCGCAGATCTGCAAGATCGATGCGGGCTCGTGCGCACGGGCGCCGTGGTGGTCGATGATGATGGCGCCGGCCGGGACGTCGCGGTCAAGCTCAAGCTCGACGAGGACGGGCACCTTGTGGGGGATGCCTAGCGTGGCCGCCTCGGCCAGCCGGTCCAGAAGCCGGGCGTAATCCGACGCCTTGGCACCCCACGGCAACTTGCCGTCCACCACGGTTGCCCCGGCGGAGCGGGCCGTCTCGGCGATAAGCCGCATTTCGACGTCGTCACCGCCGAGGAACAGGACATGGTCCGCTGCCGGACGGCGCTGATGGGGCACGCGCTTGATTGCGCTGTCGACGGACTTGGTGACGGTGATGGTGTTGTACATTTCATGCCCCTTGTGTTCAGCCCCGATTGGGGAAACAGATGTTGGGTCATACGCGACGATGCCGCCGTCAAATTGAGACGTGATCGCGTCGATCTGCACCACCTCGCCTCGGCGGGTCAAAACTTGAGTCCCCGCCGGCAAAACGCTGTCCGCAGGTATCGTCGCCCACGTCGTTCTTACATCAGCCCGTCGCAAAAAACGGGTGATACTCCTCCGCCGTCGGATGTCGTCGTACTCGGACTGGGGGCGTTGCGGCCCGCCGCCGATGTCCCCGCTCGTCAACATGTACGTTCCCGCATTCGTGAACCTCGGCTGGGGCGATCCCCAGCGATGCACGGTAACGCGGTATGCAAAGCCCCAATCGGGATACGATGTGGTGCCCATATCGATGGTTTCTACGTCCACGACGAGCCGGCCCGTCGGGCGGGGCGCCGGAGCGGCCGAAAGCCCAAGCGCTCCCCTGATTACCGAGGTCGCAAACGCGTGGTCCGCGGCTGCGATATCGCCGTGCAGCCAGATCAGATCCCCCGGTGCAAGTGGGGTCTCGGAAAATGAAACGAACGGTTTTGACTGGACATACTCGAACATATTTCACCTCAAGCTGTACCCGGCGCCGGTGTGGCACCGGGAATGGTGGCATCAGCCGGCCGTGCGCCGGCCCAGATAGAACCCGCCGCCGACAGCGGCCAGCGAGGTGATGAGGTCGAGCGTCGCGGGCAGGATGACCTGTGCCGCGATCAGGGCCATGATGGCGACCGCGATGGTGGCGGTGCGGCCGGCGCCCGACAGGTCAGGCATCGAGATAACGGGCGAGGGGCAGGCCGACGATGTCGGCGATCTGGCCCAGCACGACGCGCTCGGCCGGCTCCATCTCGCCGTCAGACATGGACACGTCGACGGCGATCACCAGCAGCATCTCAAGATCCTCAGTGCTGCTGCGCGCCTTGGCCTGCTCGATCTCCCGCTTAAGGCCCAGACGGCCGGCGCGCCCCTGGCCGGCACGCCGGAACATGCCGTCGGTCACCCGCTCAATCTCGCTGGTCTTGAAGGCCGCGGTGAGGGTGGCATGCGTGGTGAGGGCCGCCATGGTCGCGGCCACCTCCTCGTCCTCGATCTCGCCGTCCGCAGCCGCGACCAGCACACAGGCCGCGGCGATGGCCTCCAGCAGATCGGTCTTGCCGGTGAGGCGACTGGCGCCGCCGGTCAGACGCTCTTTGATTTTCCCAAACATGTCATTTCTCCTTGTTCCGCCGGCGCGGCCGGCGGTGGTGTGTCTTGATGGTGGGTGATCGTCAGGGCTGATGCGGATCGGGCGCGGTCCGCACATAGAGATCGCGAGCGCGCACCATCGCCTGCTTGATCTTGCCGGCCATGCTGGGCCGGACATGGCCGCCGACGGCTTGCAGGTGGTCGGTCAGCCGGTCGATGATGTCGACAAGCACCTGCGGATGCCGTGCGATGGCAGACATCTGATCGAGCATCTGATAGGTGGTCAGCGCCCACGGGTCGCCGCGCTCTGATGCCGCGTGCTGGCGGGCGACATGTACGAGCAGGTCGTACTCGATCTGGTGGAGCACGTGGTGGACCCAGCCCCCCATACCCCCGCCGGGGTTATGGTGCCGCGACATCAGCGGCGCCAGCGGCGTTGGCGGCGCGGTGAGGGCCGCAATAGCGCGGCAGATCGCGCTCATGCTGCACCGTCCGGAGCGTCAACGCACCCGTGCAGGTCGATCAGTGCGATGATCACCGCCTGCATGCGCTGCGCCTCGTCGGTCGCAACGCCATCGCGCTCGATGATCTCAAGCCCGCGCTCGCGCCACACCGAGGGCGGGTGGCGCTCGCATCCGGCGCGGACGTGGTGGCGACCGACGACAAGCTGGTGTCGGGAGCCATTGAGTATCAGCGGCGACGGATGTGACGGATCACCTCCGACGTCGGCGGTGACGATCTCGCCAGCATGGACCACCGCCCCAGCCGCAATATACAAGCCGCTCCCGAAACCCGGCCCGCACGGCGCAATCACTGCGCCGGCCTCAACGACCACATCATGACCGATCCGGGCGCAGGCCATGACATGTACGTCTGGGCCAATCCACGCGTCTGCCTCGATCAACACATCGCGCTCCACCACGGCGCCCGGCGCAATATGCACGCCATATCCGATGCACGCGGTGTAGTGCACCTGACCGCTGTCGCTGCCGTCGGGATTACCGTACTCGATGTAACACTGCAGCGCGTCGAGAGGGGTCACGGGACCGCTCATTCAACACCCCCACGCCGCGCAAAGGCGGCGGCGGTGCGGGCCGAAATCTCCGCGGCGAGTGCAACGAGGGTGCTTGTGTGGGCGGTGGGGGTGGCCAGGATCGAGGCGGCCTCAATGCGGCGGGCCTCGATCACCGGCGCGGGGATCTGTGCGATCCCCGGCGGCGGCGTGTGCGGCATGTCTGCCTCCCATCAGGTGATGAGGGCAGGTTAATGCGGCATATAGGCCGCGTCAACCGCAATGCGGCCTATGGGCCGCGTTATTATTCGTCCGGATAAATTTGGACGCGGGTCACGCTGCAATCGGATTGACGGTATGAGCCGACAGCCACCGACCTGGCCACACCTCCAAAGCCGTTACGCGCCCCGAAATGCATCTGGATGTCGTGGATGCCGCCAATGGCGGACGTAACCTGTGTCTTGTGGTGGTCAAAGCTTGATGGATCACGCAGGAGCGGTTTCACAGCCTCGACAAATTGGCGGTGAGCGCCATCCAATCGGCTCAGACAATGCAGCCCAGTGGCCATTTGTGCTTGCTTCGCCCGCGCACGTTCCAGCACAGTTCTATAATCCGGCTCAGAAAAATCATAATTGATTGCTATATAGATGCAAAATGCTGCAGCAGACCAGATCACAAGTTTAAAATGTGTCTTCATGAGCGTTACTCCGATGATCCAACTATACGGTGCAAAGCGATAACGTCGCTTGATGATATATTGATCATTCGTTGCGGGTTGATCTGATTGAGAGATACGATGTCGTTGTCTCTCTTAATGTATTGTTTGATCATGCCACGCATCTGCGTGTGAGGGTCACCATTACGGATCTGCGCCACCACATAGCAGCCGGGCGAGATCGGCTTGCCCGGGTGCACATGCACGATCTCGCCGACCATATATCGTGGTGCCATACTCTCGCCGGTCACATAGAGGGCATAGGCGCCAGTGACGCCGTCGAGGTTTTGCGGACGTCTAATATATTCAATGACTTGGCCGTTAAAATCAAAAGCGCCATCATCCCCGCACATGGCGGCCCCCAGCACCGGCAGGTCGCGCGCTCCTGTCGGCGCGGCCTGAAACTGGGTGGTGCCCGAGATTGGGAGTTCCATGCGGGCCGTCGCCGCTGTTGACGGGAGGCTGGTGCTGGTATCGCCGATCAGCCAGTCGGTGGTGACGTCCAGCCCTTTGGCGAGCCGCTGGAGACGGTCATAGCCCGGCGCCTTGCCGCGGCGGATATTGCGGATAGCATCGGTGCCCAGGCCAGCCTTGAGGCTGGCGGCCCGGTCGCTCAGACCCGCGCGGGTCAAGGCCTGGTTGAGCCTGTTTATGAGGGCGTCATTGGTCATGCGGTCAGGATGCCGCAGTGCGGCATGCGATGTCATCTGGTCGATAGACCTTGCGGCCTGCGGTCTATATGCCGCATAATCCGGCGTATGATGATGCTTGACCGCTTGATCGTCGTCGCCCGCGCCTACACCGACGCCAGCGGCCGATCCCTCGCCCGGACATCCATGCTGATCGCCAACACGGGCCATTTGCTGCCGCGCGTGGTCGATCGCGGTGGCGACGTCACCACCGCGACCTATGAGCGGTGCATGAGATGGTTTGCCCGACACTGGCCCGCGGACGTCCCCTGGCCAGCCGACGGGGGCAGCCGCGAGCAATGGCTGGCGATCGATGAGGCAGACAGCGCTGTCCACTCCCGCTCCCGTCCCGCCGCCTGATCCGCCCCGATCCATAATGGAGGCCCCCTTGCAATCCACCCCATGCCCCCGCTGGCTGGCAGCCATGACCGTGTGTGCCCTGCTGGGCGCGCCGGCGGTGCTGCTGGCCGCGGGCCAATCGATCACCGCCCATGATCGCACCGCACACTGTGCGATGCAGCATGATCATGCACCGGCGCAGATTGCGTCACACCGTCAGTCAGGGGGCCAGCCATGACGCTGAGCACCGACCCGGCCGCGATCGAGGCGGCCTTGCGATCGACTTTGATCACCCTGCGCGCCGCCTATGGCGAGCAGACAATCGAGACCATGACCGGCCAGACCCTGGGCGGTCTGCGCCAGGTGGCGACCTGCCTGGCGCGCACGCCCGACGAGCGCGCGCGGTGCGGTGGCAACCGGCCGCTGGACATGCGGGTGGCGGCGGTGCTGGACGCGCTGATGATCGCCGCCGGCCATGTGCCGCTGCTGCTGCCCGCGGCCAAGCGCCTGCGCGAGCAGACCGTCGCCGAGGTGGCGGGTTCCGGGCCGGCCAATCTGAGCCTGGATGCGCGGCTGCGGCGGCTGGCGATGGCGACCGGCGATGTCCACCGGGCGGTGGACGATGCCATGGCCGATGCGGTGATGGACCGGGCGGAGCGGGAGCGGATCATCGCCATGGCGATGGCGACGGCCGCCGAGTGCGAGGGTCTGGTGCAGATGCTGCGGCGGCCGCAGGGCATGGCGGTGGTGTCATGACCATAGACGAGATGCTGGATTTAGCGACCAGCGATATCC
Organism: Tistrella arctica; assembly: GCF_039630945.1. Classification (NCBI taxonomy): domain Bacteria; kingdom Pseudomonadati; phylum Pseudomonadota; class Alphaproteobacteria; order Geminicoccales; family Geminicoccaceae; genus Tistrella; species Tistrella arctica. Next base: position 31,400 of record NZ_JBBKTV010000022.1, on the reverse strand, counting down.
CATGTGCATGTCAGCAACCGGCCGTCGTGCCGGTCAAGGTGGTGCCGGCGGCGGCGCTGTCCAGTGCCGGGGCGACACATCAGATGATCTGCGTCGGGTGCTATGCCTCGGGGCCGACAGCCGCGACAGCGGATGAGGCGGCCCGGCTATGGGCAGAGGACGTGGTGCGGCGGCGCCGGGACGGCCTGAGCGATAACGGCCAGATCGATGTCTGGGCGGTCGTCGCGGTGAGCGATGCCGGCATCGAGGGCTGGTACTCCGGATTTGAGACGTCGCACGCCGACGCTGAGGTGCGCGCCGTGACCCTTGAGCGGCGCACCGGCCATACGGTGACGATCCGGCATATCCGGGTGGCGCGGCCGGTGACACAGCCTGATCAGGATCAGGCGGATGGAGGGCGGGGCCATGAGTGATGCTCTGATCGACGTGTGGCTGGTGGTCGCTATCAATCGCAGTGGATATCCGGTCAGCCTGTGGTCCGAGATGCCTGATAGCCGGTCAGGGGGTCCACACCTCGGCTTGTCCGCCGCGGAGCACGATGCGCGCGAGGCGGCGGCGCTGCTGCCGGATTATCGGATGACCATTGTGCATGCACGGGTTCCGCGGCCGGTGGCGCAGCCGGCTGCGGAGACGATCACAGGGGAGATCGTGGGATGACCGACAATGTGACGGCAGGGCCGGAGGGCCCGCGACCGGGACAATGGTGGGGGACCGTCCATGGCGACTTGATTCTCGTCATCGGGCGCGATGATGGAGGGGTGCTGGACATCCTCCGGCATGACGTCGATCCGCCGCATTTTGTGGTCGATCGAGCATATCCACACGATCTGATCCGCCCCTACAGCGTTGCGGCCGACTGGTATCTGCGCCACGCCGCACCTGCGGAGCAGCCACAGGACCGGATCTGCGTTGGCCCTGCGGTCCCACACCCGGCCGATGGCATCGATGTGGAGATCCCGGTGGTGATAGCGGCTTATGACGACGGTCACCACAGCGTGTTTTACAGCCGCGCCGACGGCGGCAGCTTTGTGCGCGGCGACATCTATTCGGAGCTGGCCGGCCGGTGCCGGCTGCGCGATGTCATCGACACACCATGTGTCACGGCTGCCACCCTGCACACCGTGCGGGTGCGCATCCCCTATCCGGATGTCACTGACGGCACGGTCAGCGCACAGGTGCTGCCATGAGCGCGCTGCTCACATGCATCTGTGACAAGCCAGACGTCCAGATCATGGCGGCCAATGGGTCGGAGGTCATGGTAGTGGATGACCTGGTCTATCGGGCGTCGTGTCGGCGCTGCGGGTCCGTCGGCCCTGGCGCGCTTGGCAGCATGGATGAGGCGGCAGACGCATGGCGGCGGCTGCGAGGCGAGTGCGCCGCCGCAGCATCAGAGAGGACCATCACCCATCACATCCCGATCGTGGTGAGCCTGTATCGCGACAAGGTGCAGATCTGGCATGTGCCCGGCGTCGACGCACATGGCGGATGGCAGTCCTACCCGGGTGGCGTGCTTGGCGCGGCATCGCGTAGGGCGTGTGAGCTGCTGGCGATCGATGGCATGGTCGTGTCCCCCCATGTCATCAGAGTGGTCCTGCCTGTGCCTGCACCAGTCAGATTGCCGGATGCGGCATCGACGATTACAGGGGAGGCGTTGTGATGGCCACGACCTGTAGGAAGAGGCCCGGCCCGGGGCAATGGTGTGTGATGGATGACGGGGCCGAGGTGCTGGTGGTGGCGCGCCGGTTTGGTGGGCACGTCAGCGTCATTGGGTGCCGCGACCACCCACGGGAGATGTACGTGGCCTGCGTACACGACAGCCGCCTGGTGGCGTGCAATGTGCCATATGCGCCGGCATGGTATATGGCGCACGCCCACACGTCTCTCGATGCCGATGTCAACTGGTACACCCCGACGCCGCTGCCTCCAGAGGCGCTGCGGCCGTTGTCCAAGGCGCCGCGGGACGGGCAGCGCATCCTGCTGTCCATCCACGGTCTCCTGCATATCGGGGAGTGGTGCGCGCACCCATACGCCCATCAGAGAGGAGGCGCCGGTTGGTACGTGGACAGCGTCGATTGGTGGCCTGATCGTGAGGTTTGGGGTCGCACCGTCCACAACAGAGCCGACGAGGACAGCATTGACGGATGGCTGCCTCTGCCGGTCGTTGCCGGCGAGGTGGCGCCATGACTGACGCGCGCACCCTCCGTGAGCTGCCGGCCTGCACCTGTGGTGCGCGGCCGGCGCTGCGCCACTTTGACGCCGATGATTATTATTGGGCGGTGGTCTGCCCAATCTGCCGCACCGACGCCGGGTGGCATCGGCACAAAGAGTTGGCCTATGCGGCATGGGATAAGATGATGGCGCCACCATCCTCGCCGCCGCCGCCGTCGGCCCCTGAGCCGCACCCCGATGATGTTGCCGTCGACCGCTATGCCGCGGCGCTCAAGGCCAAGCTGGCGGCCGCGCGCGCCAAGGGGCGCAGCGGCTGGGATGATCCGGACGTGATCAGCGATGACCAACTGGTGCGCGATCTGGTCGCGCATCTGGCCAAGGGCAATCCAGGCACGTGGGAGGATATCGGCGCATACGCGATGATGTGTCATCAGAGGCGCGTCGATCCGGGGATTATGGCGCACATGTACAGGGGTGTGGCGCGGCCCGCGCTCGATCCGATCATCACAACCCTGGCGCGGGAGATGGCCGCAACCATGCAGGATGAGATTGACCGCATGATAATCCGGATGCGGCGCGAAGTCCGCATCGATCCCAAGAGGTACGGATGATGACCGAGATCCTGCCTCTGACGGCCTATATCAGGCGCTTCATCGCGGCGGCGCCGGAGGGTGCCGCCGTGATGATCGAGGCGATCGTGGCCGCGCTGCCTGAGCACACGCCACAGCGCGTGCGGCGGAGCATCGGGCGGATGGTCCACGACCGCTCTCTCAGCCGTGTGGCGGGTATGGATGCCATCATCCGCGGCCCGCGCTGGGGGCAGGTCGGCGCACGCGCTGACCGGGTCACCATGGTGGATGGCGGGCCGATTGCCCCGATGATCACGCCGACGGCGCACCCGGTGCTGATGGCGGCATCTGTGCTGGGGGTGGACCCGCGCGGCCGACGGCCGATGGAGCTGGTGGCGCGGGCCAATGACGCGCTGCGCGCGGCCGGACTGCCGGTGATCCGCTATCCGGTGATCGCGCCGATCCACAGTGTGGCGGATAGGGGGCGGCCATGATGACCATCCTAATAGTGATGTTTGCAGTCCTGTCAGTGATGTCCACAGGACTGTCGGTCTACATCATGCGGTCCTCTGTATCCGATTATCGACGCCGCGCGATAGGCACTGGTGGCCTTGTTGGCGTCGTCTTGGTCGTGATCGGGACCATAACGATGCTTGTCTCCGTTGCCCTGCTGGTGGCGGCATCATGGGCATGACAGAGGCTCCTCGCCGCCGGGGCAAGGCGCGTCCTAAGACGGCGTTCGGGGGCCGCGCTGTCGGCCCCCGGCGCATCCGGCAGCGGCCGGAGCAGGTGTTGCAGATCCAGATCGCCGATTACCTGCGGGCATGCCTGCCGCCGCCCCCTGAGGGGCCGTGGTGGACGCACCCGCACAACGAGGGTCAGCGGTCCGGCATCGACGCGGTGCGCGCGCAGCAGATGGGGCAGAGGGCCGGCACGCCGGATCTGCTGATGGTGTGGCGCTGCGGCGTGATTGCCATCGAGCTCAAGGCGGGCCGCACCGGCACCAGCGCGGGCCAGGACGCCACCCATGCCGATCTGCGGGCATGCGGTGCGGCCGTGCATGTCTGCCGGTCTCTGGATGACGTGGTGGCGGTGCTGGACGGGCATGGCGTGCCGCTGCGCGGGCGGCCGGCGCCGCTGCATGGCGATGCGATGGCGTGGCCGGCAGCGCCGGCCGATCGTGAACAGGGGGATCGGTGATGCGGGTCAAGATCGGGGACACGTGGCATGACGGCGGGCACGAGCCGGTGGCGGTGGTGCTGACCCATCATGATATCCACCACATCCTGCACGCCATCGACATGCAGGATCAGATGCGTCCGGACGGGCTGCTGTATGCGGCGATCCCTGATGGTGCATTTGGGGACGGAGAGGAGGCCGACAGATGGCTGGCACAAGAGTGACCGAGCGGCTGATCATCCTGGCGGAGGTCGGCGACCATTACGGCATGTCCCGGCGTGCGGTCACCGTCATGCGGGATGCCGCGCTGTCCTGGGCCGACATCCATAGTCGGATGTGGGACGCGTCGACATCGCCTGCCCAGCGGCAGACAATGCTGCCTGAGGCCAATCGTCGCCGCGCGCGGGCGCTGAGGCTGTACCACGCACACTCCGGCAAGGCCTATTGCGGAGGGCCCCAGTCATGAGCGCGCGTGCGCAGGCGCTGGTCTGGGCGGCGGCTGATCTGCCGCCAGTCGACCGGCTGGTGCTGCTCAAGCTTGCCGACTGCGCCGATGATGCCGGGCGCAATGCGACGATGTCGCAGGTCCAGCTCGGGCGGTGGTGCGGGATGCAGCCACGCAGCGTGCGGAGGGTGGTCGACAGGCTGGCCGATGCGGGGCTGATCGAGATGGTCGTTCCGGCGGACAGTGCGGCCGGCATGGCGGCACAATATCAGGTCCGCATTGACCGCCTAGCCGGGATGTCGCGGCCGGGTGTCTATGACGCGGCACCGACATGCAACATGCACACCTCGCGTCAGAGGCGAGAGCGCAAGTCTGTCACCAAGAGGCCCCCCCCCCTGGACCGAGTGTCAGCCCCCCCCCTGGACCGAGTGTCAGGGGGTACCCCTGGACCGAGTGTCAGGGGGGCTCCTGACCGAGTGTCAGGGGGTGGCGACCTCCTGACCGAGTGTCAGGGGGGTATGACAAGCGATTGTGATAACGGGGATTTTCGGGGCGACTTTGCGGACGATGGCCGCCCCTCGCGTGTGGGGGCGCGCGCAGCCCCGCGCGCAGTAGATAACCCTTCTTCTTCCTTGCCTATTGTCCAAGATATTCCGATCACTAGCGTGATCGGCAGCGACGTTGCGCTGCAGGGCCGGGCCGATGATGGACGATCAGCGAGATTGTCGGCTGCGGATCGCCCGAGCCTGGACGGCGAGGCGATCGCCAGGGGCGAGATGGACGAGGCAGGGTCCGCGGCGCGGCGGCTGCGAGACGAGGTCTGGGGATCGCAGCTCGACTGGCTGGTCGACCGGTCGGGACGGCCGGTCGCGGCGGTGCGGACCGTGGTCGGCAAGTGGCTCCGCGACCATGGCGAGATCGCGGTCAATCGGGCGATCATGGACGCGGCGACCCGTGGTGGGACCGCTGAGCCAATCGCATGGATCAGCAAGGCCCTGCAGGGCATCAGCAAGGGGATGACGGGCCATGGCCGACCGAGGGCACAGCTTGACGACGACAGCACCCGGCGGGCGGTCCTTGAGGCCGTCAGGCGGCGCCGTGACGGCACCGGGCTGGCTGGCTGGGGCTGAGCGCCAGACCGTGGCCGTGGTGGCGGCGATCGGCGCATGGTCGATCACCCAGCCGCTGCCGGCGGTGGTGACGCCGGCAGCGCTCGCGGAAACTCGTGACGAGATCGAGCGGCTGTGCGCGCCGGCGAGCGATGAGGCGGCGGCGGTGGTCATGTACGACCTTGTCGCGTGGATGCAGCGCAAGGGCTTGCCGGTGCCGGGTGACGGCGATGGTATGGCCATGCTGGTCGCCGATTACGTCGAGGGCCTGGCCGATGCGCCGGCCGATCTGCTGGCCAAGGCGGCGGGGGAGATCCGGCGGACATGGCATTGGCGCACGGTGCCGCTTGAGGGTGACTTGCGGCAACTGATCGCCGAGGACATGGCGCTGCGGCGGCTGGCGGCGATGCGGCTGCGGACGGCGGCATCGGTGCTGGCCAGGCCGATGGCGGAGCTGGGAAGCAGGCGCCATGATGCCGGCGCCGTGGCTGTGGTCCGGTCGGTGATGGGTGAGGTGCGGCGTGGGTGAGGCAAACATGATCGAGCGGATCGAGGCCATGCGCGCAGCGGCTGTGACTACGGACGATCCGGCACTTGCCCGGCGCCGGGTGCGGTGGCGGCAGATGATGATGGCGGCTGGCGTGCCGACGCTGCCGATCCAGCGGCTGACCGTGGGTGGTGACCTCGACCACGTCGTCAGGGCGTGTGAGATGTGGGACGCGGCGGCCCATGAGGCGCCACCGCCGCCACCTGAGACGCCAGAGCAGGCTCGCCGGCGCCGTCGCTCTGAAGCGCGCAGGGAGCGGGGCAAGCGCGGGCGGCCCAGGCAGGTGTCAGATCCTGCGGCGACACCTGAGACGCTGGCCAAGCTGCGGCCGGATGCGGTGCTGCTGGCGGTGGAACAGGGGCTGTTGACCTCGGATCTGGCGCAGGCTGCCATGCAGATCGCCGACGCGGTGGATCTGGTGGCCGGCGCACAGGGCTATCGGTGCAATGCCGGACTGGGCAATGCCGGCGGCGGCGCGCCGTTGCAGGGGGCCAAGGCGAGCGCCCTGGACATCATCCACACGGCTTGGGTGAGGGAGACAGCGGCACAGGGCGTGCGGCGCGATCCGGTGCTTGCCATGGTGCGCGGGGGTGCGCGGATGGATATGATGTCTGGTGATGATGCAGGCGACGTGATCCGGGCGTGTCAGATCTGGGTGGCGATGGATGGCGCGACCAGGGATGTGCGGTGGCGTGTCATGAGCATTGACAAGTACAGAGAGGTGTGACATGTAGGTAATGCAATACTCGTCTTGGTGTCTCTTCAGCCCGCCCGGTGACCGCCGCGGCGGGCTGTTGCGTTGTGAGGTGCAATGCCCAAGCGCCCACGCATGCACAGACCACATGGCAGCATGGTCAAGGCGGATTACGATCGGGGCCGCGAGACAGCCGCTGCGCGTGGCTATGGCAGCCGGTGGCGGCGGGCGCGCCTCGCATATCTGCGCGAGCACCCGCTGTGCGTCATGTGCCAGTCAGCAGGGCGCGTGATGGAGGCCCAGGTGGTCGACCACATCAGACCGCACCGGGGTGATCCGCACCTCATGTGGGATCGTGGCAACTGGCAGAGCTTGTGCAAGCGGCATCACGACGGGGCCAAGCAGCGGATCGACCGGGCAGCGGCCGCCGCCAGCGCCTGATGCGAGGCTGCGCCGGTCGATGGCATGCCGCAATGCAACATGGATTGGCGGTGTCCCAAATTGAGGCATGTGTTGCAATAATGCACCACTGATGCCGTCGATACGAAACAATATTGCGCATGAACACGTCTTTGCGCAACTTTCGAAAAGGCCGGGGGGGTGTCGATCTCCAGCCAGAAAGTGACCGGGACCGGCGCGTCAGACTTTTTTTTGCGCGTGCGATTTAAGATTTGGACCGTCATATAAAATCTGACGACAGCCGAAAATGCGGGGTGAGCCATGGCAGCGCGTGGACGCAAGCCCCTGCCGCCTGAGGTCCATGTGGCTCGCGGCACCGTGCAGCCGTCGCGGGATCTGCACGAGATGGTGCAGGTGCCTGAAGGGGAGGTGATCCCGCCTGAGGGGCTGCCGGCCACGGCACTCGCGATCTGGGATGATCTGGCGCCGCAGTGCTTTGCAGCCGGCACGCTCCGGCCTGCAGACAGCTACGCGTTTGGGCAGCTGTGCGTAATGCTCGCCGAGCTGCAGAGGGCGTGGTCTGACCCGCAGATGGAGGCGGCGCCGGCTGCCTATGTCGGGCAGATGCGGCTGCTCGCCGAGGGCTTTGGGGTGGCCGGCATCAAGTCGCGTGTGGTCGGGAGGGGCACCAATGCCAAGGACGGCGGCGGCCCGACCCGCAAGTTCGGGAGCAACGGCCGCCGGTGATCGCCGGCGGCCTGTGAAGGCGGCGCCGGCGCCTCGATATCTGCCCAGCGAGTGGCCAGACACCGGTCATGTGCGCGACTATGCGGCGATTGCCGAGCGGTATGCGCTGGATGCCGTCGCCGATCGCAAGGGTGTGTCGCACTGCAAATGGGTGCGGGCGGCGGCCAAGCGGCACCTTGATGATCTCAAGAAAAGTCGTCGGAAGTCCGGTTGGCTGTATGAATACAGCGCATGGCATGGCAATGATGTCTGCGATTTTGTAGAAAAATTGCCTCATGTCCAAGGGTCTTGGTCGACAAGCACGATAACACTTGAGCCTGCACAGATATTTATCTTGGCTGTATTGTTTGGTTGGCGAAAGATAAGCACTGAATATAGGCGGTTTACAGTCGCTTATATTGAGATGGCCCGCAAAAACGCTAAGAGCACCATATCGGCGGGCGTGGCGCTCTACTGTCTGTGCTGCCCGGACGAAGACGGCCCCGAAATCAAGCTCGGGGCCACGACATTTGACCAAGCGCTCAAGGTGTTTGAGCCAGCACGGCAGATGGTGCTGCGATGCCCGGAGATGACCGACGAGCTTGGCATCCAGTGCTGGGCCCGGTCGATCACCGCACCGACAGGATCGATGCAACCGATCCATGCACGGGCAAAGACACAGGACGGGCATAACCCATCGCTCACAGTGATGGACGAGTTGCACGCGCACGACACAAGTGCGCTATGGGACGTCATGCGGTCGGCAATGGGTGCCCGCAAATCACCATTACTGTTGGGCATCACGACTGCTGGCTACAATGTGCAGGGCGTCTGCTATGAGACCCGCAAGACGGTCGCGGCGGTCCTCGACGGCAAGGTGATTGCCGATCATCTGTTTGGCGTCATATACACGCTGGACGATGGCGATGACGAGTATGACGAGCGCAATTGGATCAAGGCCAATCCGCTGTTGGGTGTGTCGGTCGGCTTTGACGAGATGCGTGGGTATGCGATCGAGGCGCAGCAATCCTCAACAGCGCGCTACGAATTTAGAACCAAGCGGCTCAACGTATGGACAACGGATCGCGGCGCCTGGCTCGACCTCAGGCGCTGGGACAGCAGCCGCTATCGGATGGTGGCCAATGACGACGAGCTGGTCGGGCTGCCGTGCTGGGCGGGCCTCGACCTTGCGACCACGACCGACATCACGGCCCTGGCGCTGGTCTGGCGCGGTGCTGAAGGCGATGACGGGATCACGGTGCGGTGGCGGATGTGGGCGCCGGCCGATCGGATCGCTGAACGCACGCGTAAGCACGATCTGCCATATCAAGCGTGGGTTGATGCGGGTTGGCTGACAGCGACTGATGGCGACGTCACGGACTATGCGGTCGTTGAAGCTGGCATCCGGGAGTGGCTGGACAAATATCAAGTCCAGTCAATTGGTTACGACCCGTGGAATAGCTCGGACCTAATCAATCGGCTGTGCTCGGATAGCGCAACCGCTGAGCGCATGGTGCAATTTCGGCAGGGGCCATCGAGCTACAATGCGCCGATGCGCGAGATGGAGCGGCTGATCATCAAACGCCGCATCGATCATGGGCGCAATCCCGTCGCCAAATGGATGGCCGGAAACGTTGTCACGCGCGCCGACACCAACCTGAACATTGCGCCAGACCGAAAAAAGTCGGCCGACAAGATCGACGGCATATGTGCCGCGCTGATGGCCCTGGGCGTGTCGATGACGGCGGAAGCGCCCGTGAAAAGCTTCTGGGAAGAGTGATAGGGGGGGCGGCCAATGGGTTGGATTGGTCGCCTGATGGGCCGCAAGTCGGCGTTGACGTCCGACGGCGTGCCGGCATGGATGGTGACACCCGCGGCCCGATCTGGCGTCGCGGTGACCGACAGCACGGCATTGCAGGTCGCGACGGTGCTGGCCTGCGTCAGGGTGATCGCCCAGGGCATGGCGCAGGTGCCGCTCAAGATCCATCGGCGTGGCGCGGGTGGTGGATCTGAGGTGGCGGACGACCACCCGTTGCACTGGCTGCTGTATCGCAAGCCCAATAGCTGGCAGACGGCCTATGAGTTGCGGTCGATTATGTCTGTCTACCGCGAGATGACTGGCAATGCCGTGGCCTATCTCAACCGGGGCGTGGACGGACGCATCCTGGAGATCATCCCGATCAACCCGCGCCACGTCTCGGTGGAACAGGGGCGTGATTGGCGCCTGACTTATCGCGTGACCCTGGCCACCGGCGAGCACGTCGTGCTTGGTCAAGACGATGTCTGGCATGAGAGGGGCTTGCAATGGGATGCCACGGTCGGCCTCGACATCATCAAGGTGGCGCGAGAGGCGATCGGGCTGGCGATTGCAACCGAACAAAGCCACGCGGATATGCACCGTAATGGATTGCAGACATCTGGTGTCTATTCGGTTGACGGCAAATTGCCGCCGGACAAACACAAAGAGCTTGTAACGTTTTTAAAAAATCAGGCAAGCGGTGACAACCGATTTAATCCTATTATCCTTGATATGGACGCCAAATTTCTTGCCCGCTCAATGTCTGGTGTCGACGCACAACATATCGAAACGCGCAAACATCAGATTGAAGAGCAGTGTCGTGCCTTCGGCGTTTTGCCAATCATGATTGGTTATGCTGACAAGACTGCAACATATGCGTCTGCCGAGCAGATGTTTATTGCGCACGATGTTCATTGTCTCGCACCTCGCTGCGAGGCACGCGAGCAGTCGATTGACGTGCAGTTGTTGGGCGTACCAGACAGAGACACAACACACTTCGCAAAACATAATCTTAGCGGATTACTTCGTGGGGCCGTCAAGGATCGCGGTGAATATTACGCCAAGATGTATTCTGTTGGTGCGATGTCTCCAAACGACATTAGGGCGCTGGAAGACATGAACCCCTATCCGGGTGGCGATGAATATCGCGTGCCGCTCAACATGGTGCCGCCCGGCACGCCGCCGGCCGATCCGGCGACCACACCAGACGCCTGACGGGAGATGATCATGGAGCGCATGTGCTGCGATCTGCGCGAGGTCAAGCTTGCGTCGGATGACGATGATGCCATGACCCTTACGGGCTATGGATCGGTGTTTGGTGTCGTCGACAGCTATGGCGATGTGGTGGCCAAGGGCGCCTTCAAGGCGACGTTGGCGGCGGCCAAAGCCAAGGGTCGAATGCCGGCGATGCTGGCGCAGCACGGCGGCGCGTGGTCGGCATCCGACATGATGCCGATCGGCGTGTGGACCAAGATGGTCGAGGACAACACCGGTCTGTATGTCGAGGGCCGCTTGGCCAAGACGCCACGTGGGATCGAGGCCTATGAGCTGCTGCGCATCAACGCGCTGTCGGGCCTCTCGATCGGCTACATCCCCAAGACCTGGCGCCGCAGCGACAAGCCGGACGAGCCGCGCCGGACCTTGACCGCCGTTGATCTGCTGGAGCTGTCCCTGGTCACATTCCCGGCCAACGACAAGTCGCGGGTCGCATCTGTCAAGAGCGCCATCACTACCATTCGAGATTTCGAGGCTTGGCTGCGGGATGCAGGCGGGTACTCGCGTGATGAGGCCAAGGCAATCGCCTCGCACGGATACAAGGCCGTCACCAGACCTCGGGATGAGGGCATGTCGACGGATGTCGCCGCCTATGCGGCACGGCTGCGGGCATTGGCGTCTGGCGCCTGACACCGATCATCATCGAGGTATCACAATGGACCCGGAACTTAAGGCACTGCTTGATAAGCAGATGCAGACCTTCGAGGACTTCAAAAAGGCAAATGACGCGGCCCAACATGAAATCAAGACGCTGAAGTCCGAAGACGCGCTGACCAAGGCAAAGGTCGACCGCATCAGCGCCGCCCTCGACAAGATCGATGCGGACCTTAAGGAATGGGCCGCGAAGTCGTCTGAAATCGAAAAGCAGATGGGCCGGCTGCGCATCGGCGGCAATGGTGGTCCGGCGCTTGACAGCGAGGTCAAGGCCGCCGCCGACATGTCGCTGCTGACCGGCGCGCAGATGGCGGTGGACGACTATCGATCCTACAAGGCCGCGTTTGACGGCTCGATGCGCCGCGGTCATCGCCTCGGCCCGGACGAGGTCAAAGCGTTGTCGGTGGGCTCTGATCCGGATGGCGGCTATCTGGTGCCGGCCGATGTGTCTGGGCGGATGATCACCCGCATCTATGAGACATCGGCCATGCGGCAGTTGGCGAGCGTCGCGACCATCGGCACCGATCGCCTGGAGGGCCCCGTTGACCGGGGCGAGGCGGATTATGGTTGGGTCGGCGAGACCCAGCCGCGCACCGTCACCGGCACGTCGACGATCGGTATGTGGGGCATCCCCGTCCATGAGATGTGGGCCTTCCCGGAAACGACCCAGAAGCTTCTGGACGACGCGCAATTTGATGTCGAGGGGTGGCTGATCTCCAAAGTGACCGACAAGCTGACCCGCGCCGAGAATACGGCGTTTTTCGTCGGCAATGGCACGCTCAAGCCGCGCGGCATCCTCGACTATCCGCGGGCCACGACTGCTGATGACACGCGTGCCGACGGCATCTTCCAGTATTTCGCGTCGGGCACAAACGGGTCGTTGGGGGCTGCGACGGCGGCCAGCGACAAGCTGATCGACCTTGTCTACTCAATCAAGGCGCCGTACCGGACCAAGGCAACCTTTGCGATGTCGCGTGGTCTGGTGGGCACGGTCCGCAAGATCAAGGATGGTCAGGGCAATTACGCCTGGCAGCCCAGCCTGCAGGCGCTGCAGGCCGGCACACTGCTGGGCTATCCGATCGCCGAGGCGGAGGATATGCCGGCCCTTGCGAGCAACGGCCCGGTGATCGGCTTCGGGGATTTCAGCGCGGCCTATCAGATCGTCGATCGGGTCGGTATCCGCCTGCTCCGCGACAATCTGACCCACAAGGGCTTTGTCGGTTTCTATGTGACCCGCCGCGTCGGCGGTGGTGCCCTGGACTTCGAGGCGGTCAAATACTTGCAGGCGTCCGCATCCTGACAACTGTTCGGTGGGCGCACGAGCCCACCGTCATCATCATTGATGGAGGCGCTGCGATGCGCGATCTGGCCAACAATCTGGGGGTCGCGGTGCTGATCCCCTCGGCGACCTATGATGCCGACAACACCCCAGCGGCCCTGGACATCCGGGGCTTCGACAGCTGCATGATCTGCATCAGTGTGGGTGTCGGTGGCATCACCTTTTCCGGGACCAATAAGGTCGAGTACAAGCTGACCCACAGCGACGACAACGTGACCTATGCGGCCGTCGAGCAGCGCGATGTGCTGCTGGCGACCGTCGGCACCGGCGGCATCATCAAGTCGCTGATCGCGGCCCATGCCGCCGCCGATGTGACCAAGATCGGCTATATCGGCGACAAGCCGTATCTCAAGCTGCTGGCTGACTTCAGCGGCACCCATGGCACAGGCACACCTATGGGTGCCATCGCGGTCCTCGGCCACGCCGCGCGCCGGCCGGTGGCCTGATGCCGCCGCCCCGCCCGCGCCTGCGCCTGATCACGGCGCCCGATCCGGTCATCACGCTGGATGAGGCGCGGGCGCATCTCCGCGTCGACCACGAGGACGAGGACGACCTGATCGCGGCCCAGATCGCCGCGGCGACCGCGATGGTCGACGGTCAGGACGGATGGCTTGGCCGCTGCATCGGCGTCCAGACATGGCGGGCGACGTGGGATGGCAGCGCCTGGCCGGAGGGGCGTTCCGGGGCGGTGCCGATCCCGCTGCCGCCCCTGGTCTCGATCGGGGCCGTCAGCATCGTGGACCCGGCCGGCGACACCCAGGCGCTGGTCGCCGACACCGATTATCGGGTGGCAGACGGTGGCAGCTATCTGTCGGCGATCGTGCCGCCGCGCGGCCAGTGCTGGCCGGATCGGCTCGACGACATCGGGTCGCTGGCGATCACCTATACCGCCGGCTATGCCACAGGCACCCTGCCGGCGCCGATCCGCGCGGCCATCCTGCTCACCCTCGGCAAGCTGTACGAGCATCGGGAGGACGTCGTGTCCGGCACCATCATGACCCGGCTGCCATCCGGCGCCGACGCCCTGCTGCTGCCCTATCGGATCTGGGCGTGATGGCGCGGGCCGGGCGGATGCGCGACCGCTGCGTGATCGAGCGGCCGGTGTCGTCGGTCGATGCCGCCGGCAATGCCTATGACGGGTGGACCCATCACGCGACTGTGTGGGGCGAGATCAAGCCGGAGACGGCATCCGAGGCGATGGCGGCCGGGCGCATCGAGGCCCAGACCGGCGCCGTGCTGCGGGTGCGCTATTCCGCGGCGACGGCCGCGGTGACCAGCGCCTGTCGGGTAACCATCAATGGTCAGGTCTGGCAATGCCAGGGCGGCCCGGTCGACCTCGACCGCAAGCGCAGCATGCTGGATATCAGCCTTGAGGCCGGCCCCGCCGCCTGATCCGGAGGTGCCGCCATGGCGACCACTGTCACCGGGCTTGAGCGGCTGCAGCGCAAGCTGGCCGCCATCCCGGCTGCCGTGCGCATGGAGATGCGCGCAGCGCTTGAGACCAATGCGACAGAGCTGTCCGACATGATGCGCCGCATGGCGCCGGTCAGCACGCCGCGGCCACCATCAACCAAGCCGCGGCCGCGCCCGCGGAAGGTGCCAAGGCCACCGCCCGGCCGGCTGCGCGACAGCATCGGCTGGCGCTTTGTTGAGGCGGAGAGCGGAGACAGCGGCGTGGGCCTGCGCGCCGGGCGTGCGGCCCAGACTGTCGCCAAGGGCAATGCCGGCCTGGCCGTCGAGGTCTATGCCGGCGACAGATCCAAGAGGGGCGTCTATTACGCGCGGTGGGTCGAGTACGGCACCAAGCCGGGCGTGCGCAAGCGCAGCGTGACCTATAGCCAAGGGACCGGTGGATCGGGATTGAGCCTGCGCAGCACCGCATCGGGCGGCCGCAAGCGCACCCGCCGCGTCTATCGCACGCACCCTGGCACACGGCCTAACCCCTTCTTTTTCCCGGCGTATCGGGCTTTGCGGCGGCGGATGCAGGCGCGGCTGACGCGGGCCATGACCAAGGCCATCAAGCGCGAGGCCGCCAAGACCACAGGTGCGCAATGACCGCTTGGACCATGCCCGGCATGGCGGTGCAGATCGGGCTGCGGGCCTATCTGCTGGCCGACGCCACCCTGTCGGCGGCGGTGGGCGGGCGGGTCTATGACGAGGCACCCGACGATGCGCCGCTGCCCTGGGTGGAGCTGTCCGCCCCCCGGTGCACGCCGGCGCCCGCGGAAGGCTACATGGACGCGGCCGACACCCTGCTGGTCGCCAAGGTCTATGCCGACGGCGGTGCTGCCAGCGTCACCGCCGACACCATCGTCGGCCTGATCACCCAGCGCCTGCACCGCTGCCATGCCCAGCGCGGGGCCATCGCGCCGGCGACGATCACCGGCCACCGGCTGTGTCTGGTCCAGGTGCTCGGCGCCGATGTGGAGCGCGACGGTCCGCGTCGCCGGATCGGGCTCGTAACCATCCTTGTCAACACCAACGCGGTCTAATCCCGCGGGAGAGGTGATCCATGGCCTATGATCCGCCCCGCGAGGGCAAGCTGTTCGTTTGTTATGTCGGCGATCAGGCAACGCCGACGGAAGCGTTCGATTTCGTTTGTGGGACAAAGCAAAGCGAAATCGCGCACAACAACAACTCGTACACCTCGACGGCTGTCGATTGCGCCGATCCAACCGGTAGTGAGGTGATCGAATACACCGGGATGTCGCACACATCGACCAGCATCACCATGTCTGGTGACAGCACTGCGGCCGGAATGGCGATCCTGCGGCCGTGGATGCTTGCCAAGACATCCCGCAACGTTAAGGCGGGCTATCGCGGCGAGGGCTATTACAGCGGCGCCTTCAGGGTCTCGTCTCTCACGGAGGGAGGGCAGACCGACAGCGGATTTGTCACGGTCTCCGTGTCGCTCGCCCGGACCGGTGCGGAAACCTGGGTGGCCGACGAGACCTTTGGTGTCGTGACGCCGCCGGGTTGATCGCTATGACCGAGCGCGCGACCGACGGCACCCTGCGCCTGCTGTGGGGAGATGGCCGTCACCCCTGGCGACTGGGCATCGCCCAGCTTGCCGAGATCGAGGCGGTGCTTGATATCGGCGTCTATGCGCTGCAACGCCGCATCGGCGCCCATGACTGGCGCATTGCCGATCTGCGGCAGGTGGCGCGCCTGGCGCTGATCGGCGGCGGCATGACGCCGGACCGGGCCCTGCGCATGGTCGAGACCTATATTGAGCCCGACCGCTGGCCGCTGCTGGACACGGCCGCGCATTGCAACGCGGTGCTGCTGCTGGCGCTGGTCGGGCCCACCGACGCGCACACTGGCCGCCGCAAGCGACCGGCGCCAAGGGGAAACGGGGCGGCGGACGAGATGACTGCCTCGGTCTCGCCCGCCTCTATGGATACGGGGCTGCCCTCGGATGGCACCCCCGCGAGGTCGACCGGCTGACGATCTGGGAGTTGATGGTGTCGGTCGATGGATGGCTTGACGCCCACGCCCCCGGCCCGCCCGTCCCCCAGGGTGACCCAGAGGTCCGCGACATGATCCGGGCCGGCCTGATCCCGATGCGGATCACCTGACACTGCGATAGCCGGCATGGCCGGATGGAGGTCGACATGGCGGAGGATGTCGACATCCAACGGCTGGTGGTCCAGATGGAGGCCTCGCTTGTCAAGTACGAGCGGAGCATGGCCAAGATGCACGGCAGCACGCAGGCCGCCATGCGCAAGGTGACCCGCGAGACCGACCGGGCGATGGGCGATATGGAGCGCCGGTCGGTCAAGGCGGCCGACAAGATCAATGACCAGATGCGCCGCGCCTATACCGTCGCGGCGCCCAGGATCGGCGCCGGTGTTGGCGCCGTCGCCGGCATGGCCGGTTTCGGGCTGGGTGCGTTGGACGTGGTCGACCGGGTCCGCCAGATCCAGGATCTGGACACCCGGCTGACCCGGCTGACCGGCAGCACTGAGGGGGCAGCTGAGGCCACGGCCTATCTGAGTAAGACGGCCAAGGACATGTCGGCCGACGTGCTGGTGCTGTCCGACGCCTATGCCCGCATGCTGCCGTTGGTCAACAGCAACGTCATCACCACCACCGAGCTGCGCACGGTGGTGGAAGGCTATGCCAATGTCCAGGCTGCGCTGGGCGCCAGCAACACCCAGGTGGAGCAATCGCTGTATGGTCTGACCCAGGCGCTGAGTAATGGCAAGCTGCAGGCGGAGGAGCTGTCGCAGATTACGGAGCCACTGCCCGGTCTGATGCAGGCGCTCGACAAGTCGTTTGCGCAGGTGACCGGCGCCACCGACAATATCGCAGGTGGCTTCCGGCGCGCCGTCATGGACGGCAAAGTGACGTCGGACCTGCTGCGCAATGTGCTTCCCGGCGCGCTCGCCGAGTATAATGGCGCGGCGGCGGCTGCTGCCGATGACATCAGCGGCAAGCTGCGGCAGATCAACAACGCGTATACCGATCTGGCGCGTGTATTCTCGGATCGGCTGGCGGACCCATTTGCAGATGTCATCGATGCCGCCACCGTCCTGCTTGGTTATATCGGCGATCTGGTCGACATGGTTGTCGCTTTCCGGGGTGCACTTGCAGACCTGCCGGTGCCGCAATGGATGCGCGATTTTATGGCTGGCGGACCGCTTAATGTGGTCCGCCAGAACACCGGCCAACTTGGCCGCGATCGATCGTCGCGCACGATCACCGAGGAGATCCGGGAGGCGCAGGCGGCGCTGGCAGATCTGCAGGCGCAGATGGACAGTCAAGATCCGGTGATCCAGACCATGATCGGCGCGCCTCTTGCCGAGCGGATCGACCCACAGATTGCGGCACGGCGCGCACAGATCGAAGCATTGCAGCGCGAGTTGGATGCGATCGCCGCCCCGACCGCCGATGATTGGATGATCCCGCCGAGCGCGCTGCCCGCCATGGTGGTGACGCCATCGTCAACGCCGTCCCCAACATCGCCCTCCGGCAGCGGCACCAAAGGCGGCCGCAAGAGCACGGTCGACAAAGAACTGGCCGATGCCAAGCGTCTCCTTGAAGGCCTCCGGAACCCGGTCGAAAAGTACTTGTCGACCCTGCGCGATCAGGCGTCGCTGCGCGACAAGCTGGTCCAGGCGATCCATGACGAAGCCCAGGCAAGCGGCCAGCGGATCGGCCAGACCGAAGCGGAAGCGCGCGCAACCGAGGTGCTGGCGCGGGGGCGCCGCGAAGCCCTCGACGCCCTGAAAAAGGAATTGGATAGCACGCCGGAGGCGGTGGCGGCTGCCAAGCGTCGCGAGGATGCGCTGACCGCCGCGCGTGACCTCTATGACCGCACGCGCACGCCGGAGGAGGCATACCGGCAGCAGGTTTCCGACATCTATGCCACCCTGCCGGCGCTGACCGAGATCATGGGCGGCGACAACCTGGCCGCCATGGAGACCATGCAGCGGGCGCTGGATGAGGCCAAGGACGGCTTTGACGACCTGCGCGGCGCCGGCGTCAAGGCGTGGTCTGACATCGCCGAGGAGATGCTGGGCAATATCGACACCGCATCCGATCTTGACGATGTGCTTAACCGGGTGCTGCTGACCTTGCTTGAGATCAGCATCAAGGGGACCGCGGGACTGGGGCCGGCCGGGGGCTTGATCAACGACGCGCTGGGTGTGTCGGCCGGTGGCCTGCTCGGCGCGCTGTTCGGGGGCGGGCGTGGTGGCGGATCAGCATCGGGGATCAGCGGCCTGACGGCTGCCGATGATTGGATGCTGTCGGTGGTGCAGCCGCGCGCCAAGGGCGGTGCCACCAAACCGGGCTGGGTCATGGCCGGTGAGGATGGACCGGAGCTTATGCGGGTCGGCAGCCCAGGCTATGTCTATCCGGCGGATGTGACACAGCAGATCATGGCAGGTGCCGCCGGTCAGCAGGGTGGCATGATAACTCGGCAAGCCGCCATCGCGAAAATAGAAATGAACCTGAACGTCTCAGGCGTCACTGGCCGCCGAGAAGTGGAAGAGGCTGTCGCCACCGGCGTGCAGGCCGGCATGTCACGGGTGCGGCGCGAGGTGCCCAGCCTGCTGATCGAGTACCAGCGGCGCGGCACGCGGTGACGCCACCACCATTGGCAGTTATGATCGCGGACTATCACCTATTCCGCGAGGATCGACATGGCAATCATAGCCCAGAGAGTGCGCGTGCTGGCCGGCGACCTGCCGGGGCGTCCGCAGACATACCGGATCGAGCGCGGCGGGATCGTTTATCGCGACACGGAGGGGTTGTGGCCAAGCCGGCATGGCATCTTGTGGTCGTCGCTGGTCGCGGCCGATCTGCGGGGGGATATCAGCGAGTGGACGCCCGGCCGCGCCATTGGGCTGATGATCGTTGGCGCCGTCGTCGGTTGGGTGGTGCTGGGCATCATCATCGGGTTGCTGGTCAGCGTGGCACTCGGCGGCTTTGCCGGGCTGATCGGTGCCATCATCGGCGCCGTGATCGGCGTTGTGATGGGCGCCCGCCGCCGGCTGGTCACCGTCGCGATCGAGACCCAGGACGGTCATCGCGGCCTGCTGGCGGTGCCGCCCAAGGTGTGGCAGCAGATCCAGGCAGCGCGGTTCTGATGTCAGGGACGGGGCAGATATCCGCTGGTCCGCAGGTGTTCAACCAAGAGCTTTTCGAGCAATGACGCAAGGGTGCGGTGATCATCCGCCGCCGCCTTCTCGGCGGCGGCCTTGACCGCCGGCTCAACGCGGATGCCAATCGCAGCCGTACGGGCCATGGGTTCTTCCTCTTGCAATTGTTTGCTGATTGTTGTTGGCAGCATCGGCCGCCCACGGCAATCGTTGTATTGTAATCTGCAAACAAATGCAAGCGGCCGATCCTGGCGCTACCAACACCGGGATCGGCCTGACCCTCAACCATCGAAGGATGAGCTCGATGACCGAAGGCTATCTGGTTTCTACCATATCCCCTGCCGTCATGCCCTTCAGCTTTGAGGGGCTGCCTGTCAGGATCTTGTATCGGGATAGCGACCCATGGTTTGTGCTGGCTGATATCTGCCGAGTACTCGCGATCGGCAACACGTCAGATGCGGCTCGCCGCCTCGACGACGACGAAAAGCATACCCTCGACAATGTCGAGGGTATCGCTGATGCGCGGGCACAGGCCCTGACGGTGATCAACGAAAGCGGCCTCTACAGCCTGATCCTCACGTCGCGCAAGGACGCCGCGAAACGCTTCAAGCGCTGGGTCACCGCCGAGGTGCTGCCGTCGATCCGCAAGACCGGCAGCTATGGTGCGGCAGCCCCCGCCCTGAACCTGGATGACCCGGTGGTGTTGCGCGGCCTGCTGGCCGACTATGCCACCAAGCGGCTTGAGGCGGAGCAGCGCGCCGAGGCGGCATCGGGGACGGTGGCGGCCTTCGAGCGGATCGCGGCGGCCGATGGTGCGATGTGCATCACCGACGCGGCCAAGGTGTTACAGGTCCGGCCCAAGGATCTGTTTGGCTATCTGTAGCAGCACGGTTGGATCTACAAGCGGCCGGGGTCCAGCCACTGGACGGCATATCAGACCCAACTCGTGACCGGACGCCTTGAACACAAGGTCACGACGGTGACCCGCGCGGACGGGTCTGAAAAGGTCACCGAACAGGTGTTGGTGACAGCCAAGGGCCTGACCGCGCTGGCCAAGACCTTCCCCGCCACCGTGTCACTGGCGGGGGTGTGATATGGCCAAAAAATGCCCCGTGGCCACTTTGGCCACAGAACAGGCCGCGCTCGAAGCGCGGTTTGAGCTGATGGTGCGCGAGGACGATTATGCCCCCGCCTCATACTATGAGCGGCACTATCGGACCCTGACCGATCGGGAGACGGTCATCAAGCTGCTGGCAACCCAGTTGCGGGCCCAGTCCGACGAGGGGGCCTGCTTCCAACTTCGCGTTGCGCGCTGCATGCTCCGCGAGAGCCAGAGCGTGGACAAATTTGACCGTGAGGACAGCGACAACCGCCTTGATGGGCTGCTGGCGCTGGTGCTGGCCTATCTCGGCGATAGCCGGATCACGCCGGCGGACCTGCCGGACCAGACAGTAGCGGACGCGCTGGCGTCCCGCTGACGACACCACAAGCATAAGCATTCAAGGGGCGGCCGGTGGCCGCCCCTTTTGCGTTTCGGGGGGGCGGCCTGATGATCCTGCTCTATGAGTGGCCATCCGCCCTGCGCCCAGCCGCCGAGGGATGGCGGCCGGCGCCGATCAATCGATCGGGAGGCCGGTCGCTCAATAGTGGCGAGCAGGTCGCATACTCCGGCCTGAGCCTGATCACGGCGCGGATCACCCTGCCGGTCTATGACACCGACACCATCCGGGCGGCGCGGGCGCTGGACTGGGGGCTGATGGGGCGGGTCAATGCGGTGCTGGTCGGGCCAGTGGATTGCATCAATGGCGCGCAGATCGCGCCGCGCATCGGCGGCATCCCACACAGCGACGGCAGCCTGCACAGCGACGGCGCCGGCTATAGCCAGGGTGGCGTGCCGACCACGATCCTGACAGATGCCGCCCTGGGCGCGACGACGTTGGTGATCGCCGAGGGATCGGTGACCGGCCTGGCGCCGGGCGTTTTCCTCGGCTTGGGGAGCGGCGCCGGCCAGCGGCTCTATGGCGTGGTGCGACTGTCGCCCGGCCCGGCCCCGGAGACCCGGACCCTGCACATCATCCCGCGCTTGCGCGTGGCCGTCACCGCGGGCGCTGAGATCAATTGGGGTTCCGCGCGCGCGCCGATGCGCCTGGATGCTGATGACGGCCTGGCGCTTGAGACCCAGCTTGCCCGCTATGGCACCGCCTCGGCGACGCTCACCGAGTACTGGCCCGCGGCTGAGGACATGCCAACGACGGTGACGCCATGGGTGTCCTGACCGAGACCATCCGGGCGCAGGCGCAGGGTATGCGCGTGGCTAAGTCATTGTTTATCAAGATGGATTTTGCCAGCGCGCCGATCTACCTGTGGTCCGGCGATGGCCCCGTGACCCGCGACGGCATCGCGTGGACCGGCTTTGCCGGCGTCCCGGTCTCGATCGAGGGCATGGGCAGCCAGATAAATGGCGTGGCGCGCGCGGTGACCCTCACCGTGTCGGGTGTCTCAGATGAGATGATCGCGGCCGTGCAGTCCGATGTCGGATCGGGCGAGGTCGAGGGCCGCGAGCTTGAGGTATTTGACGGATGGTGGAACATCGAGGCCGCGGCCGCCGGTGGTGAGCTGGTGCCACTGGATGGCCTGATCAGCCGGGGCTGGTATGTGATGCAGCAGCCCCGATACCGGGCGGTCGGCGACAGCCTGCGCCAGATCGTGCTGACCGGTGAGGGCGCGTTTGTGCATCGGTCGCGCCCGGTTCTGGGCCTCCTGAGCAATCGTGACCAGCAGGCCCGATCCGCCGGTGACCTCGGTCTTGAGTGGACCAAGTGGCTGACGACTGAGCGCCACATCCGCTGGCCGCGAGGGTTGTCATGACCATTGGGGCTGACCGTGACGCGCTGCTGACGGATTGGATCAGGGGCGGTGCTGCCGCCGGCTGGGCCTGGGGCGCGCTTGACTGCTCGATCTGGGCGGCCGACTGGGTGCGGATAGTGAGGGGCGCCGATCCCGCCGCGGCTTGGCGCGGTCGGTATCGCACCGCGCGCGGCTGTGCGCGGCTGATCCGCCGGCATCCGGGCGGGCTGGCTGCGATGGCCGCCGACGGGCTGCTGTCGATCGGCTGTCTGACGGTGGCGCCGGATGTGGCGCGGCCGGGTGATGTCGGCATCATCCGCGGCATCGACCCGGCGCGAACCGGGGTGGTGGTCGAGGCGATCGCGATCCGGGGCCGGGCAAGTTGGATCACCAAGATCGAGCGCGGCATCGCGCGGCACGATCCGGGTGCGGCCGTGGCGGCATGGGAGGTCTGATCCATGCCCGCAGCCATCCCCGTCATCGTCGCGGCTGGTCAGGCGATCATCGCCGCGGCCGGTGCGGAGCTGCTGGGCAGCGCGCTGGTCCTGACAGTCGAGCAGGCCCTGCTGGCGTCAACGGCATTGAGCATTGCCGGCGCAATCGCAACCAAACTGCTGGCGCCCGATCCGCCCCGCGCGCAGTTGCAGGCCGGCACCCAGGTATCGCGCCAGACCCTGGCGCCGCGCACCTATGCCGTCGGCCGGGTGCGGCTGGGCGGCGTCCCGGTCTATAGCAACACCGGCGAGGCCGGTCATCCGCACAGGTCGGCGCTGATCGCGGCCGTGGTGCATGCCGCCATCCAGATGACCGCGATCGAGGCGGTGTGGCTGGGCGACAAGCCGGTCACGGTGACCGCCGAGACCGGCAAGGTGCCGGATGAGCCGTGGTCCAATCGGATCACCGTCGAGACCCATCTTGGGACGGCTGGGCAGACCGCATCGCCACTGCTGCTGGAGGCAAGCCCGACCGAGTGGACAGCCGCGCACCGGCTGTCGGGCCTCGCCTATAGCGTCGCGGCCTATCGGCCCGGCACGGCGGAGACCCACTACCAGATCTATGACCAGGGCCCGCCGCCGGTGACCATTGTCGGCAAGACGGCCCGTGTCTATGACCCGCGCGACCCGGCGCAGGATGTCGATGACCCGTCGACCTGGGTGTGGTCGGACAATGCGGCGCTGGTCATCCTGTATTACCTGATCGGGCGTGACGAGCACGGCTTACCGGTGGGCTATGGTCTGCCGCCGGCGCGGATCGACATGGCGTCATTTGCGGCCGCCGCCGATGTCTGCGATGACGCCATCCCGCTCAAGGCGGGAGGCACTGAACCACGCTGGCGGCTCGCCGGCACATGGACGAGCGACGCAAAAAAGGCCGACGTGCTCGACAAGATGCGGGCGTGCTGCGGCGGCCGCCTCGATACCGGGCCGGACGGCCGGCAGCGGCTGACCGTCGGTGGGCAGGCGCCGGTCGACGTGCCGGTGCTGACCGATGACCATATCTGGTCGCTCGACCTGGCTCCGGGATCACCCCTGATCGACCGCATCAATGAGGTGCGGGCGTCGTACCCCTCTGAGGCCGCCGACTGGAGTGTGGTAGATGCCGCGCCGCAGCGGGATCTGGATGCCCAGGCCCGCGATGGCGTGGAGCCGACCGAGATCACGCTGGATTTTTGCCCCAGCGAGGGCCAGGCGCAGCGGCTGGCCAAGGCGCATCTGCGCACGCAGCGCCCGGTCTATAGCGGCGAGATCACCGCCGATCTGCTGGGCTATGACGTGGTCGGGTCGCAATGGGTGCGGCTGACCTTGACCGAGCACCAGACCGATCTGGTCTATGAGGTGTTGGACCACGAGTATCTGGATACCGATCAGGGCATCAAGATCGTGGTCGCGGCCTATGACGATCCTTGGGCATGGGATGCCGAGACCGACGAGGCGGACCCGGACCCTATGCCGGTGGCCCTGGACCGCGACCCGGTCGCAGCCCCCGAAGCCCCCGATGTGGTGGTGCAGTCGCGGGTGGTTGACGGTGTGACGCGGGCGGCGGTGGCGGTGGTGAGCTGGCCGGCGCGGGATGACGACGAGCTGACCATCCAGGTCCGGTGGCGCAAGATCGGCGCTGACGGCTGGCAGTCGACGGTCGCGGCCACAGGCGAGACCTCAATCGAGATCTCGCCGCTTGAGGATGGCGCCGAGTACGAGGGCCAGATCCGGTGGATGTCGGCTGTCGGCATCGCGTCCGACTGGTCGCCCTCCACCACGGTGCTGGCAGTCGCCGATCAGGTGGCGCCGGCGGCGCCGGTGCTGACCCTGGCGCTGACCGGCGGCAGCCTCGACCAGATCCTGATGACCACGGCCATCCCGGATGATGACCATGCATACCGGCTGATCATCGAGCGCGATACCGATGCAGGCTTCAGCGGGCCGGTCACGGCGGCCGGCCCGCGCGTGATCCTGCCCGGCGAGACGGTGGTGATCCTGGGCGACGCGCTGGGTGACGGCAGCTATTACCTGCGGGCGCGTCTCACCAATCGGTCAGGGGTGACCGGCGATTGGTCGGACGTTGAGGATGTCACTATTGATACAGGTGGGGGACCATGACCATTGAGACGGCTGCGGAGATCTGGCGGGATCTTGACCCATCGACGGGCGGGACATGGGAGCCCCCCAAATCGTGGATCCGGGCATGGGGGGGCGCCCTTGAGGCGGTCATGTTTGAGGTTGCCACCACCGGTGCGGTCCCCTGGGTGCTGAGTGCCGCCGACCTCCCGGACAGCCCGGTGCCGGACGCGCCGGCGGCACGTCAGGTGATCGCAGACGACACACCGTCCAACAACGGACTGTGGTATGTCGGCGACGTCGAGGGCTCGCCGGGGTGGATACATGCAGCGAGCCCCACGGCGGACATTGCCGCCGACATTGTCGCAATACAGACAGATATTACTGATATCAACGGCCGCGTTACTGTGCTCGACGCCGATTACATCGGCAGCCGCAGGCCGCTTATGGTCGACGAGACGACTGGACGGGTCGCGCTGTCGCTTGAGGGCAGCGATATCGTCGCGTCCATCGGCTGCGGTGTCGGGATAGGGCTTGACGGATATCGCGTCCGGCAAGCCCCCGATACATGGCCGCCATACGTCGAGTATTCTGGGCCGGCTGGCGCTGAGCGCATCACGCGCATGGTCACTCGGGGTGGAGCGGTGCTGACGTTCCCGGCCGCGTCCACAGCGTCCGGTAGCGCGGCGGGCCACCCGCTCGCGACAGATGGTCGTAGCCTCTACGCGTATCGTGCGGTCGGATCGGCGGTCGCCGCTGAGATCGGCGGTGTGCTCCGCGTCCTCATTACCGGGGACAGTCAGGTGGAGCGGTACCAAGTGCCACAGGCGATATCGACGGCCTTACAAGGGACATACACCCTGTCCGGATCTGGCTGGATATCCGTTAATAATGCGTCGTCTGCGATCCATTATCCGCTTGATGGTGTCACCTATGCCCGCACGGGATGGACCATCGATGACATGGGCGATGCGCAATCGTGGTCGCTCGACGGTTTCGCCGCCATAAGCACAGCGTCGACGGCGACGATGTCAATCGGCGGCGCGCGGTGCACTGAGGTCTGGGTATACTATCGTGACCTTGACGGCACTTTTCAAGTGTCGGTTGATGGCGGCGCAAGTATCGAGACAGTCGGAGGCGGCACCGGAGACATCAGCCGTGTCGTCGTCTCTGGTCTTGCCGCAGGCGCTCATGACATCGCAATCACGACCGCGGGCAATGTCGGCACAGTCGTGATCGGGGGGATCATGGCGCGGTCGACGTCTGCCGGCGTTGAGATATCCAAGGCGGGCAATGGCGGATCCACGGCCGCCGACTTTGAGGCGCTGTCCGTTACGAGCAAGACGTGGATTGGCCAAATCAATCCTCATCTTGTTATGATCAATCTTGCGACAAATGATGCGACTGCCAGCGTTCAAACCGTTGATTTCGCCGCGAGCCTATCAGCATATATTTCTAGTATTCGTTCCGTATGCCCAGACGCGGGCATCATTATATTCGCCCCGCCGAAGAACTCGGAGAATACGGCGCCATCAATTTATGATTTCCGTGACGCAATATTTGGTGTCGCGGCTGCTTCTGGTTGTGAAGTCCTGAACGTTTGCGATGCGTGGTCGACATACGGTGCCATGTCGTCGCTCGGATGCTGGTATGACAGCCGCCATCAATCCGAGACCGGCGGCGCCGCGATCGCGTCGCAGCTTATGACGCACTTATTGAGCCTGAGGTGACCTATGGGATACGCAATCAATCTGGGGCCGGCATCCCTCTCGTCGGATTGTCCGCTGCTGACGGACTATATATCGCCTGTCCCTGTCACGGGCCTGCGCGATGTCTGGCGCGCCGGCGGCCTTGTCACTCAGGCCGCCGGCGCCGTCTCGGCATGGGCGGGCATAGAGGGGGCCGTCGCGGTGCAGACCACGGGCAGCCGACAGCCGGCGTGGTCGGCGACGGGTATTGCATCCGGCATCCCTGGGATTACGACGGATGGGACGGGTCATGTCTTGATGACGTCTATCACGCCCCCCTCGGCCGGGTACATCGTAATCGCAGTCAAGATGCCCGCGAGCGTTACTGGATCGGCGCAGACATTTGTCGGGTCTGAGACCGACGCCACACATCGGCTCCGGCTTGGGACGCAAGGATCCAAGCCGGCCGCCGCGATTGGGGACGTGGTGTATGCGGATCTGATCGGGGGCAGCAATCTGGCTGCCGCGACCCGGTACGTCGTCGGCCTGGCGTGGGCTGGTGGCACCGCCTCCTTGCGGATCAACGGTTTGGAGGTTGACACGGCAAGCTATAGTGGTGGTGTTGGCACGGCACCATTCGCCATCGGCGCAAACTCAACCATAAGCTCATTTGCTGCCGCAACATTCGCCGTCGTTGCGATATTTGATGGCGCGTTGATGTCGGGTCAGCTTGACGCGATAGATGCCGGCATGGCCGTGGCGATCGGGCTGTGACGCATGGATATCGTCTCGACAATACAGCAGATGCTGACGGACCTTTGGGCGTGGCTGCGACAGGTCATGGACCTGCTGGGCGTCACGATGGTGCTCGCTTATCTCGGGCGCCTGGCATGGCACGCGGATCAAGTTCAGCGCGGTCGCCGGCGGTTCTTCTCGAAGCATCTGTGGTGGGAGCTGGTCGCGGCGGTTGCCATCGGCATCGTGGCCGACGGCGCTGTCGCCTATGCCGGACTGACCGGCGCACCCCGCACCGCGGCCATTGTCACCATCGCCTATCTGGGACCACGCGGCCTTGAACACCTGATGGGGAGGCTGATAGATGCCCGACGCGGCCCGTCTGCATGACCCGCATATGCGGGTGGATGCTGGCGCCCGGCCGCTGGTCACCGCTCTGGCGGTGGATGGCCGGGTGGTGCTGGTGATCTGGGACAGCCATGGCCGCGAGATGACCCGCATCGTCCGCGCCGATATGGCGGCGATCAATCTGGCCGCCAGGCTGCTGGCGGCGGTGACCGAGGCGCACCGACAGCGCGACATTGAGGTGATCCATGACGCGATTTGACCAGGCCCTGGACATCGTCCTGCACTGGGAGGGTCACGGTCAGGTGACCGATGATCCGGCCGATCCTGGCGGCATCACCCGGTGGGGGATTAGCCTGGCCTTCCTGCGCCGGGCCGATTCGGATGCAGGACCGGCCGACATCCGCGAGATGACACGCGAGCATGCGGCGACGCTCTATCGCGGGCATTTCTGGTCACCGATCCGGGCCGATGACCTGCACCCGGCGCTGGCGCTGTTCACCTTCGACACGGCGGTTAACCTGGGCGTGCCGAGAGCGGCGCGGCTGTTGCAGCAGGCGGTGGGCGCGGCGCCCGACGGGGTGATCGGCCCGCGCAGCATTGCGGCCGCTGCCAAGGCGGCCGCCGCCCCGGATCTGGCTCGGGCGGTGTTGGTCGATATGTGCGCCGGCCGCATGGACATCTATGTGACCCGACCGGGATGGCCACGCTTCGGGCGAGGCTGGACGCGGCGGGTGTTTGACGTCGCCCTGCTGGCCGGCGTGATGTATGGGGGCTGATATGGATCAGATCGTGACGGCGCTCGGCGGCTATGCGGTCGAGGTGGTGGCCGGCCTGGCAGTGGCCGGCATGGCATGGCTGGTGCGTGAGGCCGGCGGATGGCTGCGACGCAAGCGCATCCTCACCGATCTGGCGATCGACGAGACCACCCGGCAATATCTGGACGACGCGCTGCGCAAGGCGATCCGCTATGGTGCTTCTGCGGCAGCGGCGGCCGCCGTTGGTGGCAAGGCGGGCCGCCAACTGGCGATCGATGAGGCGACGGCCTATGCGCAGCGCGCGGTGCCGGATGCCATGGCGCGGCTGGGCCTGACGCCTGAGCACGTCGCCGATATGATCGCGGCGCGTGTGGGCCTGACCGATCTGCCGCCACCTGATCCGCCTGCTTGACAGCACCGACCTGATCATGCATCCTCAAGTTACGCGCTGGTCTCCGGCGTGTCTTGATGGACTATCGCCCTTCGGGGCGCCCGCGCCGCCGGCGGCTGATTACGCCGGCGGCGTGAATTGAAGCATCCCGATCTGTTGCGTGATATGGCCCCGCTCCCCTTATGGGGGGCGGGGTTATATTTTACCCGCCACCTCAACGACGGTGGCGGCGGCGGTCATGGCGGTGACATCAGGCCACCGGCAATAGGCGGCCCCCATGGCTGCATCGCGCCCGGCCGGCGTCACCGGGCCGCATGCATCGAGACCATCGGCCAGGGCCACCCACCAGTCGCGGCTGAGCGACACCATGCGCAGCCCCCTGGTCGCGCGATCATGGGTGTCGACCACCGCGAGCAGCAGCGCGCCACGTCTGGTCGGCGCCCAGGACCGGGCGTGCCCGGCGCCGCGGCGAATGGTGTCGATGCTGGCTGGCTGGTGCAGACCTATGCAATAGGGCGCGTCAAGATCAATTCCGTCCGCCATCAGCAGGATATGGACAAGTGGTGGGGACGGGACAATGCCGACGCGGATCCGCCCCTTGGTCAGTGCCCTCACCTCAGGCCTGGTCAGCCCCCGCGCGGTGGCCACCAGGGTGACGGACAGCCAATCGGCATCGGGCGTCACCAGCATCTGCAAGCCCTCGCCGGCGAGCTGATGCGGCCAGGGCGCGCCGACGGCATAGCGTGTGAGGCCGGTCATTATCTCAATCCTTGACAGCGTGGCCGGCGGCAGCGGAGATGAGGGAATGGTTGGAACATGGTGTTACCAAACGTGACGCCCAGTCACCGCATCCCGCCAGTCGCTGTCCATCCAGCATGTGGCCATGAAGTCATCAATGTTGCCGGCGGTCAGGAGCCCGATGCGGTCATCGTCGGTCGCAGTGCGCTCAACAAGCACAGGGGCAACGCCTGCCTTGATCGCCGCCGCGAAGCTGTGGTGGCCATCGAGGATTACCTGGTAAATTTCGCCGTCAATCACGAACGCTGGGCTGACCTGCACTTCGAAGTCGCAAGCGGCGATCTTCTCGGCGACGATCTCTTCGTTCAGGTATTCTTGGCTGGATATGATCATTTCGGGCGCTCCCCTGGTGCGGCGGGCCATCCCCGCCGTCTGTAAGATCACTGTACACCATTGGTGTACGTCGTCAAGCGGAAACCGTCATGCCAGATCGTGGGCACCGGCCGTCGCGAGTGTCGTCCCGCGCGGGACAAGCGCGACATTGTACCCGGCGGCATGTGCTCGCCCGACCGCAAGCGCCACGGTCATCGCATGGGCGCTTGCGGTCGGGTAGCCGAGGCTGATGGCCTCCGCGTCGGATCGGGCATATCCCATCTCGACAGTGCCGGGCGCGCCCTGCGCCTTGGCCTGGCGCCGGATCATGGCGACGGCCTCGGATGCCGCCCGGTCCATGCGGGCGACCAGCCCCGCCAGATCGCCGATGATATCCGGCGGCGCCCGGCGGCGCCCGGAATACCAGGATTTGACGGTGTCGATGCGGACGCCATAGAGCGCGGCCGCCTCGACCTGTGATAGCCCCGTGGCGCGGAGCAGCGCCCCGAATGTCGTCGTGCTCATCACGGCCACTCCACCTGTTCCAGGGCTTGTGCCCAGGCCCTGGCGACCTGAGCAAGCCCCCCGATGTCGCCGTTGTCGGCGGCCAGCTGCACATCGCTGCGCAGCATCTCCAGGACCGGTCCCGCCACGCAGGTATACTCAGGGCTCTTGTCGGGCCACATGGCAATGGCGCCGTGATCGTCGAGGTAATAGGCGGCAGGGTCAGACGATATGCCACCGTCTGTGCACCGCCACAGCGCCTCGTCCTGGGCCTCCGCAAGCGACGGGTGGATGGTAATCACCAGTGTCTCGCCATAGGTCGTCACTGCAGCGTACAGGTCGTCCATTGAGATATCAGAGCGGATCATGCCGGCACCTCAAACGTGAGCGATTGCGGAGTACACCGCGGCGCCATTGCGGAGGCGCATGCGGCAGATGGTGGCGCTGACGTCATCAAGGGCGGCATCAAACCAGATCTCGCGGCCGGTGGCTGTGGTCACCAGAACCTCTTGATCGGCGCCGGCCTGGTCGCCGTCAATGATGTCATATGAGGCGCCGGCGGCATCGATCAGACGGTCAGCCGCGGCGACCTCGTCGAGGCCCGAAGCAATCACGGTCTGGGTGGCGGCATCGGTGCGGATGATGCTGTAGGTGTTCATGTTGGGTGCTCCCCTCGTGCAGCGGGCCATCCCCGCTGTCTGTAAGAGCAATGTACACTATTGGTGTACGTGGTCAAGTGGAAATCGACATCCCTCGACCCATTGGCCCGTGACTGGCACGTGGCGAAAGGTACATGGGGCATATTAGGGCCGTGGTCGGCCCGGTGTGGCAGCATAAGGTATTGATAATGTGCGCAAGCCGCAGTCGGACCCTGCGTTGACATCGTAGGGGTCACAAGTTCAAACCTTGTCGCGCCCACCATCAAAACCCCCTGGGAAACCAGGGGGTTTTGTCGT
>NZ_JBBKTV010000021.1:0-45339 GCF_039630945.1 Tistrella arctica | reverse complement strand
GCGTGTGTCCCCAAACCGCGCCCGGCCGCCCGCCCCCCCCCCGGCGCGCGCCGGGGCCGGGGGGGGGGCGGCCCCCCCCGCCGGGCCCCGGGCCGCTTTCCAGGACATCAACCAGAGAGGCGACCATCATGGGCGTGATGATCGACGGCGTCTGGCACGATCGCTGGTACGATACCGCGAAATCCGGCGGTCGTTTCGAACGCGAGGCCAGCCGCTTCCGCGACCGGCTGGCATTGACCCCGGATGACGACGGCCTGCCGGCGGTGCCCGGCCGCTATCATCTGTATGTGTCGCTGGCCTGCCCCTGGGCGCATCGCACGCTGATCTGGCGCAAGCTGAAGCGGCTGGAGGATGCGATTTCGGTCAGCGTCGTCGACCCGCGCATGGGCGGCGCCGGCTGGACCTTCGGCGCGCCGGTGGAGGCAGGGCCCGATGCGCCGGCCTTCGCGGGCGCGACCGGCGACCATCTGGCCAGCCACGCGGCGATGCATCAGGTTTATGCCGCGGCCAACCCCACCTATACCGGCCGGGTGACGGTGCCGGTGCTGTGGGACCGCGAGCGCGCCACGATCGTGAACAACGAGAGCGCCGAGCTGGTGCGGATGCTGGACCGAGCCTTCGACCATCTGGCGCCGGCCCATGGCAATCCGGATCTGGTGTTGTGCCCGGATGACCTGCGGGACGAGATCGACGCGGTCAACGCGGTGGTTTATGACGCGATCAACAACGGCGTCTACAAGGCCGGCTTCGCCACCACCCAGGCGGCCTATGAGGACGCGGTCGAGCCGTTGTTCGCGGCCCTCGACCAGATGGAGGCACGCCTGGCGGCCGGCGCCGGCTGGCTGGTCGGCGGGCGGATGACCGAGGCCGATCTCAGGCTGTTCACCACCCTGATCCGCTTCGACCCGGTCTATCATGGCCATTTCAAATGCAACCGCCGGCGGATTGCGGATTACCGCATGCTGCGCGCGCTGACCGCCCGTATCGCGGCCGTCCCGGCCGTGGCCGCGACCATCGATGACACCCATATCCGCTGGCATTATTACTGGAGCCACACCACCATCAACCCGACCCGGGTGGTGCCGGTGGGGCCAGACGACCCGCTGGTGGTGAACCCGGCGTTTCCGGCGCCGACGCCGCCGGGGTTGTGAGGCCGGAGATGCGGTCGTCGGGGCCCTCGCCCATCACGCGTGCGTCCCAACCAGAGGCGTCCTGATGGTATACCACATGAAGCGCGGGCGTGTGTTCCACTGGCGTTGACGGTTGTATCGCTGCTGGCATAGGCTCGATGGAAATCCGCGGGCAGGAGAGGGGCCAAGGGTCACCGGCATCTTGGGGGAGATGCTGCCGAGGTCAGTGCCGGCGGAGCGATTTCCGGAGGGAGACTTCATGTACAAGGCTCTGATGGGTGCGGCGGCTGCCGTGGCCCTGCTCGGTGCGGTTGGTGCCGCCGAGGCGAAGACGATGGTGTACTGCTCGGAGGGGAGCCCCGAGGGGTTCAACCCGCAGCTCTTCACCTCAGGCACGACCTTCGATGCCAGTTCGCGCAACGTCTACAACCGGCTGGTGGAATTCGAGCGCGGCACGACGACGGTGAAGCCGGGCCTGGCCGAGCGCTATGACGTCTCGGATGACGGCCTGACCTACACCTTCCACCTGCGCAAGGGTGTGAAGTTCCAGTCGACCAAGGGGTTCACCCCCAGCCGCGACTTCAACGCCGATGATGTGGTCTACAGCTTCGAGCGTCAGTTGAACCCCGAGCACCCGTACCACAAGGTGTCGGGGGGCACGTATGAATACTTCCAGGGCATGAGCATGCCGTCGCTGCTCAAAGCGGTCGAGAAGGTCGACGACCAGACCGTCCGCTTTGTGCTGAATCGCCCGGAAGCACCGTTCATCGCCAATATGGCGATGGATTTCGCCTCGATCCTGTCGGCCGAATATGCCGACAAGATGCAGGTGGCCGGCACGCCCGAGAAAGTCGATCTTGAGCCGGTGGGCACCGGCCCGTTCCAACTGGTCAATTACCAGAAGGACGCGGTGATCCGCTATAAGGCGCATCCCGATTACTGGCGCGGCAAGGGCGATATCGACACGCTGGTCTTCGCGATCACGCCCGACGCCTCGGTGCGCTATGCCAAGATCAAGGCCGGCGAATGTCATGTGATGCCGTTCCCCAACCCGGCCGATCTGGCGCAGATGCGCAGCGACCCCGACGTCAACCTGATGTCGCAGGAAGGGCTGAACATCGGCTATCTGGCGTTCAACGTGCGCAAGAAGCCGTTCGATGACGTCAAGGTCCGCCAGGCGCTGAACCTGGCGACCAACAAGGCGGCGATCATCGAGGCGATCTATCAGGGTGCCGGCAAGGTCGCCAAGAACCCGATCCCCCCGACCATCTGGTCGTATAACGACAAGGTCGAGGATTACCCCTACGACCCCGAGCAGGCCAAGGCGCTGCTGAAGGAAGCCGGCCTTGAGGGCGGGTTCGAGACCGATATCTGGGCGATGCCGGTGCAGCGGCCCTATAACCCCGGCGCGCGGCGCATGGCCGAGATGATCCAGGCCGACTGGGCCGCGATCGGCGTGAAGGCCAATATCGTCTCCTATGAGTGGGGCGAGTATCTGAAGCGCGCCCAGGCCGGAGAGCACCAGACCCTGCTGCTGGGCTGGACCGGCGACAATGGCGATCCCGACAACTTCCTGGCGGTGCTGCTTGGCTGCGACGCGGCCAATGGCGGCTCCAACTATGCCGGCTGGTGCTACAAGCCGTTCGACGACCTGATCATGAAGGCCAAGACCGTCGCCGATCAGGGCGAGCGGACCAAGCTGTATGAAGAGGCGCAGGTCGTGTTCAAGGAACAGGCGCCCTGGATCACCATCGCCCATTCGGTGGTGTATCAGCCGATCCGGCCCGAGGTGCAGGATTGGCGGATCGATCCGCTCGGTGGCCATTACTTCTATGGCCCGAGCCTCAAGGACTGAGGCGCAGGCCCGCTGAGACCGCGGGTGCGGCGGGTGGTGACGGGCGGTTTTCGGGCCGCGCGCCGCCATCCGCCCACCGCTTGAGGCGCCCATCCCGATCTGACATCTGCCCCCGACGGATTTGCCCTGGCTCCCGCGGACGATGCCGGCCCGTGCCGCTTGCGCGGTCGTTCCTGAATGTTCGCTTTTGTGTTCCGACGCCTGGGCCTGGTCATTCCGACCTTCCTTGGCGTCACCCTGTTCGCCTTTATCCTGATCCGGCTGATCCCCGGTGACCCGGTGGCCATGCTCGCCGGTGAACGCGGCATGTCGCCCGAACGCCACGCCCAGATGATGGCGCAGCTCGGCCTCGACCGTCCGATGATCGAGCAATACGTGATGTATCTGTGGTCCCTGCTGCACGGGGATTTCGGGCGCTCGCTGGTCACTCGCACGCCGGTGCTGGACGAGTTCATGACCCTGTTTCCGGCCACGTTGGAACTCAGCGTCACCGCCATGCTGTTTGCGCTGATCATCGGCCTGCCCGCCGGGATCATCGCCGCCGTGCGCCGTGGAACCGCACTCGATCACACCGTGATGGCCGGCGCCCTGACCGGCTATTCGATGCCGATCTTCTGGTGGGGCCTGCTGCTGATCCTGCTGTTTTCGGTGACGCTGGGCTGGACGCCGGTCTCGGGCCGGATCAGCGTGCTCTATTACGTGGAGCCGGTGACCGGGTTCATGCTGATCGACACGCTGCTGTCGGACGAACCCGAGGCTTTCTGGTCGGCGCTGCATCATCTGGTGCTGCCGGCCATCGTGCTGGGCACCATTCCGCTGGCGGTGGTTGCCCGGATGACCCGGTCGTCGATGCTGGAGGTTCTGGGCGAGGACTATGTCCGCACCGCCCGCGCCAAGGGGCTGAACCCGGTGCGCGTGGTGCTGGTGCATGCCCTGCGCAATGCGCTGATCCCGGTGATCACCGTGATCGGGTTGCAGGTGGGCCTGCTGCTGGCCGGGGCGATCCTGACCGAGACCATCTTCGCCTGGCCGGGGATCGGCAAATGGCTGATCGAGTCGATCGGCCGGCGGGATTACCCCTCGGTGCAGGGCGGCATCCTGCTGGTGTCCTGCGTCGTGATCGTGGTCAACCTGATCGTCGATCTTCTCTATGGCATCATCAATCCGCGGATCCGACATGCACGCTGACAGCAACCTGCCGCCGCCGGCCGGTCTGCCGGCGGCGGCCCCGGCCGGCACCGGCGCACCGGTGCCGCCCCGGGCCATCCTGGCCTTCTGGGCCGATTTCAAACGCAATCCCGGCGCCGTCGCCGGCCTGGCGATCATCCTGGTGATCGCGTTTCTGGCGGTGTTCGCCGATCTGGTGGCGCCGCACAGCCCGAACGCCCAGTTCCGCGACGCCCTGCTGCTGCCGCCGGCCTTCGTCGAGGGCGGCAACTGGGTCTATCCGCTCGGCACCGACGATGTCGGACGCGACATGCTCTCGCGCCTGATCCACGGTGCCCGGCTCAGCCTGCTGATCGGCATCATCGTCGTCACCCTGTCGCTGGCCGCCGGCATCCTGCTGGGTCTGGTGGCCGGCTTCTTCGGCGGCGTGGTCGACACGCTGATCATGCGGCTGATGGATGTCATGCTGGCCCTGCCCAGCCTGCTGCTGGCGATCGCGATCGTGGCGATCCTGGGCCCCGGTCTTGCCAATGCCATGTTCGCGATCGCGATCGTGGTGCTGCCGCATTATGTGCGTCTGACCCGGGCGGCCGCGATGGGCGAGGTCAACAAGGAATATGTCACTGCCTCGCGCCTTGCCGGCGCGCGGCCGCTGCGGCTGATGTTCCAGGCGATCCTGCCCAATTGCATGGCGCCCTTGATCGTGCAGGCGACGCTGGGCTTCTCCACCGCGATCCTGGATGCGGCGGCGCTGGGCTTCCTGGGCCTGGGCGCCCAGCCGCCGACCCCTGAATGGGGCACGATGCTGGCCGGCGTGCTGCAATACATCCAGCGCGCCTGGTGGGTGGTGACCCTGCCGGGGTTGGCGATCCTGATCACCGTGCTGGCCTTCAACCTGCTCGGCGACGGATTGCGCGATGCCCTCGATCCCAGGATGAAACGCTGATGTCTCTGCTCGAAATCGACGGGCTGACCGTCACCTTCGGCGCGGGCAGACGGGCCTTCCGTGCCGTCGACGACATCTCGCTCAGCGTCGATGCGGGCGAGGTGCTGGGGATCGTCGGCGAAAGCGGGTCCGGCAAGAGCGTCAGCTCGCTGGCCATCATGGGCCTGCTGCCCGCGACCGCCACCGTCACCGCCCGCACCGCCCGATTCGACGGTACCGACCTGCTGACCCTGTCGCCCCGCGCCCGCCGCCGCCTCACCGGCCGCGATGTGGCGATGGTGTTCCAGGATCCCCTGACCAGCCTGAACCCCTGCTTCACCGTCGGCTTCCAGATCATCGAGGCGCTGAAGGTGCATGAGGGCGGCAACCGCCGGCAATTGCGCGACCGGGCGATCGACCTGCTGGCGCAGGTCGGCATCCCCGACGCGAAATCGCGCATCGACGCCTATCCGCACCAGTTGTCGGGGGGCATGAACCAGCGGGTGGTGATCGCCATGGCGATCGCCTGCAATCCGCGCCTGCTGATCGCCGATGAACCCACCACGGCGCTGGATGTCACCATCCAGGCCCAGATCCTGGATCTGCTGCTCAGCCTGCAGCGCGATCGGGGCATGGCGCTGATCCTGATCACCCATGATCTGGCGGTGGTCGCCGAAACCGCGAAACGGGTGGCGGTGATGTATGCGGGCCAGGTGGTGGAGGTGGGGGATGTGCCGCAGATCTTCCGCCACCCCCGCCATCCCTATACCGCCGCCCTGCTGGAGGCGCTGCCGGAACGGGCGGCGGGCAAACGGCGGCTGAACGCCATTCCCGGCGTCGTGCCCGGCCAATATGACCGGCCCACCGGCTGTCTGCTGAACCCGCGCTGCCCGCATGCGACCGCAGATTGCGTGGCGGTGCAGCCGGCACTCCGGCCCTGGCCACAGGACGCGGCGGGAATCGGTACGGGTGTGTCGGCGGCGATGGTCCGCTGCCATACGCCGCTCGACGATGCCGGCCGCCCGACCCGCGTCGCCGATACCGCCGAGGTGATCCATGGCTGATCCGATCCTGATCGCGGATGATCTGGCCCGCCATTACGACGTGCCGCTGGGTTTCCTGAAGGGCCATGCGGTCCTGAAGGCGCTGGATGGCGTCAGCTTCCAGGTCGAGCCCGGCCGGACGCTGGCGGTGGTGGGCGAAAGCGGTTGCGGCAAGTCGACGCTCGCCCGCCAATTGGTGATGATCGAGAAGCCGACCACCGGCCGGCTCTCGATCGGCGGCACCGATGTCGCCAGCGCGAATGCGGCCACGGTGCGCGCCATGCGCCGGCGGGTGCAGATGGTGTTCCAGAACCCTTATGCCTCGCTGAACCCGCGCAAGACCGTGGCCCAGACGCTCGATGAGCCGCTGGCGATCAACACCGACCTGGACCGCGCGGCCCGCGCGGCGCGGGTGGCCGAGATGATGGCCAAGGTGGGCCTGCGGCCGGAACAGGCGGGGCGCTATCCGCATATGTTCTCGGGCGGGCAGCGCCAGCGGGTGGCGATCGCCCGGGCGCTGATGCTCGACCCGGCGGTGGTGGTGGCCGATGAACCGGTCTCGGCGCTGGATGTCTCGATCCAGGCCCAGGTGCTGAACCTGCTGATCGATCTGCAGCGCGAATTCGGTGTCGCCTATGTGTTCATCAGCCATGACCTGTCGGTGGTGCGCCACATCGCCGACGAGGTGATGGTGATGTATCTGGGCCGGGCGGTGGAACAGGCGCCGCGCGACCTGCTGTTCCAGAAGGCGGCGCATCCCTACACCCGGGCGCTGCTGGCCTCCACCCCGCGCATCGACCCCGATGAACGCGCGGCGAAGGTGCCGATCGGCGGCGAATTGCCGTCGCCGCTGGCGCCGCCGCCGGGGTGTACCTTCCACCGCCGCTGCCCGATGATGATCGATCGCTGTGCCGTGGAGCGCCCGGAGCTTCGGCCCGTGGCCGGTCGCATGGTCGCCTGCCACCGTGCCGAGGAGGTGCTGGCGCTCGATTGACCCGAAGCGCAGCGGTTTCCGCACACTCTTGCCCCTTGAACGCCCCGACTGTGCCGCGATCCGGTCACAGAAGGGGCGTTTCAGGTGATGGTGACGGGTCATGCGCCGCTCAACGGTCATCGACCGGCCCTGCAACAGCCGCTGGCGCGTGGGCTCGCTGTGGGCTAAAGTCCGATGATCCAAGGCATTTTACGCGACCTTAACCTGTCGTTCAGCCACCCGGAACCGGAGCCCGCGCCGTCATGGCCGTCCTCGATCCCATCCGCCGCACCGATGCGGCCCGCCCGTTGCAGGGCTGGGCCGGCGGTGCCGTGCGGCCGCAGGGCGGCGACAGAGAGGGCTGGGCTGAGAGTATCCGGGCGATCGACCCGGTCGCCGCCTATGGCAGCGATGCTGATGGCAGCTTCGATCAGGGCAGTTTCGACGATCAACTGCGCGATCAGGAGCGGCGGCAGAACGGCCAGCGCGGCTTCGCGCGGCCGCTCAGCACCGGCACCCTGGCAGCCTTGATCGATCTGGCGGGCAACCCCGATTTCGCGGCGGCCAACATCAATACCCGCGCGCCCACCACCCAGGCCCAGGCGGCCGACCGTTATGCGGCAACCGCCGCCGCGGCCGACCCACGAGGGCCGGATGCCGGCGCCACCCGTGCCGCCAGCGCCGCTGCATCGACAGCCGCCGCCAACACCAGCACCAGCGCCGCCACCACCGGCCTGTTTGGCCTGTTCACCGATTTCCTGGCCAACCGGCCGGAAGCCTCGGCGGTGGTTGCCGCTTATCGCTCGGTCCAGGCAGTCCGCGCCGACCAGCTTGGCCGTGATCTGGCGATCAGCCGGGTGGGGTGACGACCGGGTGGGGGTGAAGGGCCGGCTCTGCCTTGCCCGTCGCTATGGCAGCCATTTTTTGCAGAAACAGAAAGTCGCGCGCGGTCAAGATCTGCGTCCTGTCGAGATCATCTGGAGACAGAGAGCGAGCGTCGACCGATGGCCCGTCGATCCGCGCATCGGCGCCGGCATTCAGGTTTCCGGAGCCCGCCATCCTCCGCGCCCGCCATCCTCCGCGGACGTGGGGCCTGTGCGGATCCGGCCGCGCAGACGCGACCGTTCACAACACAGATCAGCAAAACGTCATACATATGAGCCTTGCAGACCCGCAGGGTCTTCGGTTGTCTTTTCGGCGATGCATGAAGGAGACGACGATGAAAATGCTGCCGGCCTTGATCTTTGCGGCGATCGCCGCAGTGGTGCCGTCTGTGGTCGCAGCCGAAGAAGATCCGCGATGTGTGCTCGATGCCTATTATGCGGCGATTGACCGGAAAGATTACCGCGCGGCCTATCTGCTGTGGGATCGGCAGGGTCAGGCGAGCGGCCAGAGTTTCACGGCCTTTCGAGACGGCTTCGACGCCACGGCGCAGTCGCGCGTGGTCACCGGCAGGCCGGTCAACGGCGATGCCGGCATGAGCCAGCGATGGGTCGATGTGCCGGTCGACGTCCATGCGGTTCTGACCGATGGCCGCCGCCAGCATTTCCGTGGCCATTATACGCTGCATCGGGTCGTGCCGGGTGTCGGTGCGTCCGCCGAGGCCGAGCGATGGCATCTCTTTTCAGCCCGGCTTGCTCCGGTGGATGTTCAGCCGTAAGGGCTGGTCTGACGTCGGCAGGGGATCAGTGCGGACCGTCGCCCGGTGGTGTCTGGGCGGCGATGCGGGCCAGCATGTCGCTCATCGCGGTGTCGGCGCTGCCGCGCTTGCGCGGCTGGGGCTGGCCGGCGGCGGCCTTCCAGCCCGCCATGTGGATGATGTCGAGCGTGGCGGTGACGCGGCCATCTGGTCGGCTGAAGCGCTGCTGATAAATCTCGGCGGCGCGCATCAGCACCGCCCGCTTCAACGGGCTGCGGCGGCGATCGGCCAATGCATTGGTGCCGCCGATCATGCGCAGTTCCGCCATCAGCTTCAGCGGATGCGGATAGGCCAGCGTGATGGTATCGACATCGATCACCGGCAACTGGAACCCTGCCCGCTGCATCAGCCCGGCCGCATCGATCAACTGGGCGAAGGGCGACACCCGCGGCGACAGCCCGCCATCGATCTCGATTTCGGCCTGGGTCAGCGCCTGACGCAGTTCGGTCAGGCTGTTGCCACCGGCGATCGCGCCCAGAAACAGCCCGTCGGGCACCAGCGCGCGCTCGATCTGGATCAGCGCGCCGGGCAGGTCGTTGGTCCAGTGCAGCGAGAACTGGCCGATCGCCAGATCGACCGAATTGTCGGCGACCGGCAGCCGTTCCTCGTCGGCCACCACCACCGGGCCCGGATCGCGCGCGGCCATGGCCTCGGACAATTCCACCCCGACCAGGGCCTCGATCCCGCGCCGGCCCTGGAACAGCGGTCGGGTGGCGCCATCGCGCGATCCGATCAGCAGGGCGCGGGGAAAGCTGCGCAGCACGTCGTCCAGCCTGTCGGCCAGCCGTTCCGCCACTTCCCGGACCATGAAGCCGTGATCGCCGCCGGCGCGGGCGGCGCGGTCGCGCCGGCGGCGCAGAAGCGCACGGTCGAACACCTGGATGATATCGCTCATGGCACCGGTATATGGCACATGGCGCCGCGCGTCCAGATGCCGGGCGCCATGTGCTTGCCTTGGCATGACGGGATGACGCATGATCGTATGGCGCACGTGATGGGTGGATATCTGCATCAGAGGTTATGGCATGACGCTGGTCGATGATCAGGCACCGGTCGCGCCGCGCCGGTTGGCGGCGGCACGCGGCCTGCTGGCACGGCTGGCGCGGGCGGTGCTGGATGCGGCCCTGCCGCCGCTTTGCGGGCTGTGCCGGGCGCCGGTCGATCAGCCGGGGCTGTGCGCGGCGTGCTGGTCGGGGCTGGGCTTCGTGACCGGCCCGGTTTGCGATTGCTGCGGCGTGCCGCTGCCGGTCGATCCGGGCGGCCCCGCGATCTGTGGTGGCTGTGCCGCCCATCCGCCGGCCTTCAGCGCCGCCCGTGCGCCGCTGATCTATGATGGCGCGTCGAAACGGCTGGTGCTGGCGTTGAAACATGGCGATGCCGGGCATCTGGCACCGCTGCTGGCCGGGCTGATGGCGCCGGTGGCGGCGGGGCTGGGGCCCGTGGATATGGTGGTGCCGGTGCCCCTGCACTGGCGCCGGCGGTTGCGGCGCCGCGACAATCAGGCGGCGCTGATCGCCCGCGATCTGGCGGCGCGGCTGGGCTGCCGCCATCAGCCGGGCATGCTGCGCCGGCGCCGCGCAACCCCGATCCAGGGCAACAAGGGCAGGGCCGCGCGGGCGCGCAATGTCAGCGGCGCGATGGCGGTGCCGGCATCGGCGGATATCCGCGCCCGGCTGTCGGGCGCGCGGGTGCTGCTGGTCGATGACGTGATGACCACCGGCGCCACCGCCGATGCCTGCGCGCGGGCATTGCTGCGGGCCGGCGCCGCCTCGGTGGTGGTGGTGGCCGCGGCCCGGGTGCCGGCACCGGGCGACGGCATCCGTCATATGGCCGATCCGACCGTCCTTGCGGTATGAACCGCGTCGAAGGGCATGGCTGCGTCACGCCGGGGCTTTGAGCGCGGGCGATCGCCCCTATATCATTGCCAACACGCCTTGCGGCCGATACAGGCCGTCCCGTTCACGGAAGGAAGTCGAGGGTATCGTGGCCGACGTTATTATCTATTCCACGCCGATCTGCCCCTATTGCGCGCGCGCCAAGTCGCTGCTTGATCGCAAGGGCGTCAGCTACACCGATATCGATGTCTATGGCGATCGGGCCTTGCGCGCCCAGATGGTCGAAAAGGCCGGCGGCCGGACCTCGGTGCCGCAGATCTTCATCGACGGCCAGCATGTCGGCGGGTCCGACGAACTGCATGCGCTGGAGCGGGCGGGCAAGCTGGACCCGCTGCTTGCCGGCAGCCCGGCCTGACCGCTGATGACCCGGAACACTGCCACGCGCTCAGCCGCCGCCGCCGACCCCGTGCCGGCGGGGGTGGTGCGTGTCGCCTGCATCCAGACCACCGCGACGCCGGACATGGCGGGCGGGCTGGACCGGATCGATGAGGCCGTCGGCCGGGCGGCGGCAGGCGGCGCCGCGCTGGCCATGCTGCCCGAAATGTCGGCGATGCTGGCCCCCGGGCCCGAACAGCGCGCGGCGGCGGTGATCGAAGACGACCACCCCGCCGTCGGCCGCTTCGCCGCGATCGCCCGCCACCATGGCATCTGGCTGCATTGCGGATCACTGGCGGTGGCAACCGGCGATGCGGAGGATGACCGGCTGGCCAACCGCACGCTGGTGTTCGACGGCCAGGGGCGGATCGCCGCCCGATACGACAAGATCCATCTGTTCGATGTCGGCGATCTGGCCGATGGCCAGAGCTATCGCGAAAGCGACCGCTATCGCCCCGGCGGCCGTGCGGTGGTGATCGATACCCCCGCCGGCCGGATGGGGCTGTCGATCTGCTATGACCTTCGGTTTCCGGCGCTGTATCAGGCACTGGCCACGGCCGGGGCCACGATCATCGCCATCCCCTCGGCGTTCACCGTGCCCACCGGCCGCGCCCACTGGCATGCGTTGATCCGTGCCCGCGCCATCGAATGCGGCGCCTGGGTGATGGCCCCGGCACAGACCGGCGAGCATTACCCCGGCCGGCGGACCTATGGCCACAGCCTGATCGTCGACCCCTGGGGCCGGGTGGTGGCGGAGGCGGCGGACGAGACCGGCGAGACGGTGATCTTCGCCGATATCGACCCGGCGGCGGTGACCGACGCCCGCGCCAAGGTGCCGTCGCTGTCGAACCGGCGGGATTTTCTGGCGCCGTGACGGGGAAACCGCAGGTCAGGCGCTCATCACCGCCGCCAGAACCGGTGCCATCAGCACGTTGAACAACCCGGCCAGAACCATCACCAGCCCGGCGATGGAGCCTTCCTCGGTACCGATCTGATGGGCCTTGGCGACGCCGGCGCCATGGGCGCCCATGCCGAACAGCGCGCCACGGGCCAGCGCCGAGCGCAGCGGCAGCCAGTTGAGCATCACCTCGCCGATCGCGGCACCGCAGACACCGGTCAGGATCACGAACACCGCGGTCAGGTCGGGCAGGCCGCCGATATCGTCCGACACCGCCATGGCGAAGGGCATGGTCACCGAGCGCGGCATCAGGCTGCGTGCCAACTGGTCGGACA
The DNA here is from genome assembly GCF_039630945.1 of Tistrella arctica. NCBI lineage: Bacteria > Pseudomonadati > Pseudomonadota > Alphaproteobacteria > Geminicoccales > Geminicoccaceae > Tistrella > Tistrella arctica. Next base: position 33,044 of record NZ_JBBKTV010000021.1, on the reverse strand, counting down.
GGCCCAGAAGATCGGCCATCACCCAGGCGCTGGCCATGGCGATGCTGCTGCCGATGGCCACACCCAGTGCCAGAACCGGCCAATGGCGGCGGATCACGGCGCGGCGTTCATAGATCGGCAGGGCGAAGGCGACCGTGGCCGGGCCGATCATCAGGGTCAGCCAGTGGCTGCCGCGGCTGTAATCGCCATAACCGGCGCGGAGCAGGGTGGCGAGGCCGATCAACAGCGCCGGCGTCACCAGAAGCGGCGAGGTGTACCATGCCGGGTGCAGCCGGTTCAGCGCCCGGGCGCCGATATAGAAGCCGATGGTGGCGGCGGGCCAGAACAGCAGTGTCGCGGGATCGTCAGGCAGGGTCATGACGCGTCCTCAACCGGAAGAACAGTTCCACGGTCAGCGCGGTGGACGCCATCACCATCAGCGTGCCGGTCAGGATCACCGCCAGCAGCTTCAGGCCCAGCGCGCCGATGAATTCGTGGTGGTCGAGCAGGGCCATCACGGCAGGCACGAAGAACAGCAGCATTTCGGCCAGCAGCCATTTCGCGCCCCGGCCCAGCGTGTCGGGCCGGATGCGGTGGGTGGCCAGCAGCACCAGAACCACGGCCATGCCGATGATCCCGCCCGGCACCGGCAGGTGCAGTTGGCGGACCAGCGCTTCGCCACAGGCCCAGAAACCGGCCAGCAGCGCGATCTGCATCAGGCGGTTGCGGTGGAGCGTATGACGGATGGCGGCGGCAAGCCTCTGGCGGCGCATGGGTCTGATCCTCTAAGGTTCTGAAATCAGTGTATGCTGCATCGCGGCATGTCGAAAATGAATTGATTGCATTCTGAGAATGCGATCGTGGAATACATAGGCGACGGATCGGAACGGGATCGATGAAACCGGGACAGGGTTGATGGAACTGCGCACGTTGAGGGCCTTTGTCGAGGTGGTCCGCCAGGGGGGCTTCTCGCAGGCGGCCAAGGTGGTGAACACCACCCAGCCCACAATCAGCAAGGCGGTGAAACAACTGGAAGACCAGTTGGGCACGCCGCTGCTCGACCGTGTGGGGCATCGCAGCGAGTTGACCGAGGCCGGACGCATCGTCTATCGCCGGGCGCTGGCGATGCTGGCCGAACGCGACGACATGATCGCCGAGATGGACGAGTTGCGCGGGCTGAAACGCGGCACGCTGACCCTGGGCCTGCCGCCGCTGGGATCGGCCACCCTGTTCGCGCCGCTATTCGCCATGTTCCGCAGCCGCTATCCGGGGATCGAGATCGGTCTGGTGGAACATGGCAGCAAACGGCTGGAAGAGGTGCTGCTGGCGGGCGAGATCGACATGGCGGCATCGCTGCTGCCGGTGGCGGAGGATTTCGATGTCCAGGCGGTGCGGGCCGAGCCGCTGGTCGCCCTGCTCAGCCTGAACCATCCGCTGGCCGGGGCCATGCGGATCGACATGCCGATGCTGGAGCATGAACCGCTGGTGATGTTCGAAAGCGGCTTCGCGCTGAACAAGATCATCAACGATGCCTGCCGCCGCCACGGCTTCAGGCCCACGGTGGCCGCGCGCAGCGGCCAGATCGATTTCATCGTGGAACTGGCCGCCGCCGGGCTGGGCATCGCCTTCCTGCCGCGGATGATCGCCGAACAGCGCCGGCATCCGGCGGTGCGGCTGGTGGCGCTGGACGATGCCGAGATGCATTGGCACATGGCGCTGATCTGGCGGCGGGGCGGTTATCTGTCTCATGCCGCGCGGGCCTGGCTGGCCTTGACCCGCGAGGTGCATGGCCAGGGCTGACCGCCGCATGCCGGCCCGGCATGGGCCATATGCGATCAAGTCATTTTGGCCGGGCGTTGTTGCGGTGCAATATCGGGGGCTGGGCCGTGCGCCATCCGCAGCGCGCGACCGCGATCCGTGTTCCGGAGATCCGGCCCCCATGTCTTCCCCGTCATCGCCCTCCCCGTCATCGCCCTCCCCGTCATCGTCTTCCCCATCATCGCCCCGGTCACGACCGGCCCGCCTGCCGCTGCCGCTGGTGGCGATCGCGCTGGCCTCGTTCGGCATCGGCACCACCGAATTCGTCATCATGGGCCTGCTGCCCGATGTGGCGCGGGATCTGGGCGTCGACATTCCGGCGGCGGGCCTGCTGGTCACCGGCTATGCGCTGGGTGTGACCTTCGGTGCGCCGGTGCTGGCGGTGCTGACTGCGGCGATGAACCGGCGCAGCGCTCTGCTGTTGCTGATGGCGATCTTCATCCTGGGCAATCTGCTGTGCGCGGTGGCGCCCGATTACCGGATGCTGATGGCGGCCCGGGTGGTGACCGCCTTCTGCCATGGCGCCTTTTTCGGCCTGGGGGCCGTGGTCGCGGCCCAGGTGGTGGCACCGGAAAAGCGCGGTCAGGCGATCGCGATCATGTTCTCAGGGTTGACGCTGGCCAATGTGCTGGGGGTGCCGTTCGGAACCGCGCTCGGCCAGGAACTGGGCTGGCGGTCGACCTTCTGGGCGGTGGTGATGATCGGCATCGTGGCGGCGGGCGCGCTCTGGGCCTGGCTGCCGCGGACCCTGCATGCCGGCACGGCCGGGCTGCTGGGCGAGCTGCGCAGCCTGGGCCGCAGGCAGGTGCTGCTGGCCATGCTGATCAGCGTGCTGTCATCGGCCAGCCTGTTCAGTGTGTTCACCTATATCGTGCCCATGCTTCAGGACGTCACCGGCATCGCGCCGGGGCGGGTGACGCTGGTTCTGCTGCTGCTGGGCGTGGGGCTGACCATCGGCAATCTGATCGGCGGCCGGCTGGGCGACTGGCGGCTGATGCCGGCGGTGATCGGCCTGTTCGTGGCGGTGATGCTGGTGCTGGCGGCCTTCACCCAGACGCTCCATGCGGTCTGGCCGGCGGTGCTGACGGTGTGCCTGTGGGGGATGGTGGCGTTCGCGCTGGTCTCGCCGCTTCAGATGCGGGTGGTGACCGAGGCTCGGGGCGCGCCCAATCTGGCCTCCACGCTCAACCAGGGGGCCTTCAATCTGGGCAATGCCGCCGGCGCCTGGATCGGTGGCCTTGCGATCGGCCAGGGCCTTCCCTATGACCGCATCCCCTGGATCGGGGCGGCGCTCGCGGCCATCGGGCTGGCTTTCAGCCTGCTGTCCCACCGGCTGGACCGGCGCTGCCCGCGGCCGGTGGTGCCCCATCCAGCAGGCCGGCCAGCGCGGCCTTGAACACGGGCGAGCGGGCGATGGCGTTGAAGCCGTGGCCGGCGTCGGGGATCTCGACAAAGCTGCCGGCGATACCGGCCGCTTCCAGGGCCTGGCGGTAATCGCGGCCCAGGCTGGGCGGGGTGTTGTCGTCGTTCTGGCCGGTGACCACCACCACCCGGGTCGGGGCGTCGCCGGTGCGGCGTGGAATGGTCTTCACCTGATCGATGGCCGACAGGCTGTTCGGCCAGGGCCCGCGGCCGCGATCCTGGCGCCAGCGGGCGACGTCGCAGGGGCATGAGACCAGCATCGCCCGATCGATCAGCCCGGGCGTGCGGCCCAGAATGACACCGGCCAGATTGGCGCCGCCGGAATGGCCCAGCACCACCAGTCGCATGGCGCCGGTGCGGCTGCGCAGGGTGCGCAGTGCCTCGGCGATCGCATTGGCGGCATCATGGGTGTAATGGTCGCGCCGTTCATTGGTGGCGCCGTCCGAGATATGGCCGGCGCCATCGCCATAGCCGGGGCGCATCAGCACGGCGGTTGCCAGCCCCTGGCGGCTTGCGGCCAGATCGCGCGCCAGATCCTGCAAATAGTCGACCGGCCCGCCGCTGGACAGGTCGCCATGCAACAAGACCAGCAGGGTATCGGCATTGGTGGGGCCGAAACGGTTGACCGCCAGGCACCCGAGCTTGCCGGCCGGCACGAAATACTGCAGATCGCGGTCATTGCAGGCAGCGGCACGCGCCGGTGCCGTCGCGGCCACCATCCCCGCCAGAACAGCGACCGCCATCATCAGCACCAGACCGCGGATGCGGGCGATAGTCACGGGGGCATCCCTCCATTATTGTCTTGGGCATCATCGTGTCATGACTGGCGGCAACATAAAACGCCCCGGCGAAAAAATGCCGCCGACGGCAGAGGCGCCGGCGGCGGCAAGGCACGGTGCGGTCTTCACGCGGAACGGCGACTGGCCGGCTGGCCGGCCAGTCGATCAACGCGCCATCCGGTCGTCAGGCAGGCTGGGCCTGCCTCAGATATCCGGCTGGGGCGTGATGCGCAGATAGGGCTTCAGGCGCCTGAAGCCCTTGGGAAAGCGGGCCACGGCCTCGGCATCGGTCACCGCCGGCACGATGATGACGTCATCGCCCCGGCGCCAGTTGACCGGGGTTGCGACCGCGAAGCCGTCGGTCAGTTGCAGGCTGTCGATCACCCGCAGGATTTCCGCGAAGTCACGACCGGTGCTGGCGGGATAGGTGAGGGTCAGCCGCAGCTTGCGCGTGGGGTCGATCACGAACACCGACCGCACGGTCAGGGTGTTGCTGGCATTGGGGTGGATCATGCCATACAGGCCCGCGACCACCCGCTCCGGGTCGGCGATCAGCGGATAGGTCACCGTCTGGCCCTGGGTTTCGGCGATATCGCCCAGCCAGCGGTGGTGATCTTCAACCCGGTCGACCGACAGCGCGATGACCTTCACACCACGCGCGGCGAAGGCGTCGTGCAGGCGCGCGACCTCGCCCAGTTCGGTGGTGCAGACGGGCGTGAAATCCTTCGGGTGCGAGAACAGAACCACCCAGTTCTCGCCGGCCCAGTCGTGAAAATCGATCCGGCCGTGGGTGGTGTCGGCGGTGAAGTTCGGCACCACGTCGCCAAGTTGCAGAGCCATCGTCAACCCCTCCTCCCCTAACCGGCCCCCATCGGCCCTGTCCGGGGGGCGGCGGTCCGATTGTCCATATCGCTTGGAAAATCATGCGGGGATTCCTTGGATCGTTCAATATGAATCTGTAAATACTTTCTATATAACAAATTTATAAAGTTATTTATTGACGGAGGCGGCGCTTGCGATGGACGGGGCGGCGTGCCATCTACTAGTGAATAACGAACAGCTTCAAGACCGTCGGCTGACGGGCCAGATGCGGGTTTGCGGGGATCATGATCGTCTTCGACCTCAAATGCGGCGCCGACCATCGCTTCGAAGCGTGGTTCAAGGACAGCGACAGCTTCACGGCCCAGGCCGCGAGCGGCGAGATCGGCTGCCCGGTGTGCGGGGACGACAGGATCGTGAAGGCGATGATGGCGCCCCGGCTGAATATTCGCTCCCATGGCCGCGAGCCGTCGCGGCCCGACCCTGATGCCAACGCTGATGCCGGCCGTGATGTCATGGCCACCGGTGGTGAAGTGCCCGCGGCTCCGGCAGCCACGCCCGACCCGGCCACCGCGCGGTTGATGGCGGTACAGGGCGAGGTGATGAAGCGCCTGCGCGAGATCCGGCGCGAGGTCGAGGCGTCGTGCGATTTCGTCGGCGACCGCTTTGCCGAGGAAGCCCGCAGCATGCATCTGGGCGAAACCGAGGCGCGTCCGATCTATGGCCAGACCACCGAGGAAGAGGCCGAGAGCCTGCGCGAGGACGGCATCCCCTTCGCGGCGGTTCCCTGGCTGCCCCGTGACGACGGCTGATCGCGGTTCCTATCTTATATCAGACAGTCAGGCAGCCGCAGGCGGAGACATGCCGGTGGACCCGGCCCGCGCCGATGCCGGGCGGGTCTGGACGCTTGCCCGGCGTGCCACGGCGCCACACCCGGCGCCATGCCCTGCGCCGGACGCCGGCGGCGCGCCCCTCGACGATGCCAGTTCGCATCTGATGGTGGCGCTGGCGGAACGGCACAGGTTGCCGGGGCTGCTGGCGGCCGGATTGTCGGGCATGGATGTGCGGTTGTCGGCGGCCGCGGCCGCCGCTCTCAGGTCTTTGGCGCTGCGGGACGCGATGATCACCACGCGACTGGCCGCGCGCATGTTCAGCCTGCTCGATGCCTTTGCGGCCGAGGGCATTTCCGCGCGCGTGATGAAGGGCCTGCCGGTTGCGGCGCTGGCTTACGGCCGGCTGGGGCTCCGTCATGTCCGCGATGTCGACTTTCTGGTGCCCGAGGACGACTTTGTCGCAGCCCATGAGGTGATCCTGGCTCATGGCTTCACCCCGATGGTCGATCTGGGCCGGGTGGCGGTGGCCGATCTGCCGCGCTATGCCCATGAACTGCCTTACAGCGACGACCAGGGCAGCATCGTCGAGCTTCATGCGGCCCGCTCAGCCCATCGCGGGGGCCGGGATCATGCCGCCGCACCACTCGCCACCGTGCAGGTGATGGGGCGGGCCGTCCCTGTCGATCCGTTCCCCGACATCTTCGTTCATCTCTGCCGGCACGGCGCCTCGCATGCCTGGTGCCTGCTGAAATGGCTGGCCGACATCTCGCACCTGATCGCGTCGCCGAGCGCCCGTTTCGACTGGGAGGCGGTGGCCGAGACGACCCGGCGATCGGGGTCGGCCAGGCATGTCGGTCTGGCGCTGGCGCTGGCGGGCGCGGTGCACGATGTGACGCCGCCGCCGGCACTGGCGGGCTTCGTCGGCACGGTGCCGTCCGGGCTGGTTCACCGGATCGTCGCGATGCTTGCCGATCCGATGTCCGGCGGCCCGACGCCGATGGCGATGGCGCGTCTTGAGGTCGGGCTTGCCAGCGGCCCGGGCGCCAAAGCCGCGGCGCTGCGCGATTTCATGCTCACGCCGACGCTTCAGGACGCGCGCGACTGGCCGTTGCCCCATGGCCTGCTCTGGGCCGCGCGGCCCGTGCTCTATGCCGCCCGCCGCCTGCGTCGCGCCTCGGCAGGCGTGACATGATCCCAACCGCGCTTCCACCCTATCGAAGCCGGATCTGCGACTGGATCGTGGCCTCGTCGCTGCCATTGGCGGGTGTCGACGTCGCCGCGGACACGGTCCCCGATATCGTCATCCGCGAGGCGCCGGTGCCGGGGGCGGCCGATGCGCGCGCGGGTGGGGCAAATCGCACGATCGTCGGTGCCTGCGGCAATGCCCGGATGGATCTGTATGGTGTCTGCGCGGTGCTGATGACCAGCGCCTGCGAGGTGATCGTCGAGCGCGTGCCCGGCATCGCGGATGCGCTGATCGCCAGCACCATGACCGGTGCCGTGCTCGACCTGATCTGCCTGCGGCGCGGGCTGGTGCCGCTGCATGCGGCGGCCGTCGCGACGCCGGCGGGGGCGGTGCTGATCACCGGTGCCAGCGGTGCCGGCAAATCGACCACGCTGGCCGGGCTTGCCGCCCGCGGCCATGCGGTCCTGACCGATGACACAGCCGTGATCGACCCCGCGACCCTTGAGGTCGTGCCCTCGACGGCGGGGATGAAGCTGACGGATGACGCGGCCCGGCGGTTGGGGCTGGATGCGGCGAGGCTGCTCCGCCTCAACGGCGACGCCGGCAAGCTGATCCTGATGCCCGACCGGGTCTCGACCAGGCGCCAGCTCCCCTTGGCCATCGTGGTGCTTGAGGCTGGCGACGGCGAGACGATCGACCGGCTTCCGTCCGGGGCGGCGGTGGCCGCGATCCTCGGGCAGATCCGTGGCGGCCACCTGTTGGCTGCATTCGGCCGGCCCGGCATCGGCTTTCAGGTCGCCACCCGCCTTGTGGCGGCGGTGCCGGTGTGGCGCGTCACCCGGCCCCGCGCGGGCGATCTGTCGCGCCTGCTGGACCGATTGACCCCGATATTCGCGGCCGGTCAGGGGCTGCCATCAGATTAATGGTGGCACATGTCGCCGCATCGCTGCACAGTTCCCATTCGAGCAGGGACGGGCGACACGATGTGCCTCCGGCCCCGCGCCTCCACCTCATCCCGGAAAGGACAGCCTATGCAGAACGACACCACACCCATGCCCCCCATGCCGCAGTGGCACAAGCCGCAGCTGGATGTTCTCGACATCGACGAGACCCGTCTTGCCGGCGGCAGCGGAGCGGATGGCGGCATTTATTCTTCGTCTCCGCCGCCCTGAGCCTGGCTTGCGGCACGAAGCCGGATCTTGCGGCACTGCATGTCGTTTGGATGCGGTGCCGCTTCGCGTTTCAGCGGGGTTTCGGCGTCGCCACCAACTCGTCGGCGCCTGGTGTCCCGTCGGCGACAGCCGCATCGGGGGCGGTCGCCCGCTTCAACCGCCGGCCCAGCACCAGCGGCAGCACCGCGACCAGAGCGGCCGCGATCCAGAGCACGATCGAAATGGTGCTGTCGAACAGGATGCCGACATCGCCGCCGCTGATCGCGAGCGCGTTGCGCAGGTTCACCTCCATCACCCGGCCCAGAACGAAGCCCAGGATGATCGGCGCCATGTCGAAGCCGGTCTTGCGCAGCAGCCAGCCGACCATGCCGATGCCGAGCATCAGCAACACCGAGAAGGCGGAGGCGTGGGTGGAATAGACACCCACGATCGACAGAACCAGGATGCCGGGCACCAGCACCCAGTTCGGGACGGTGAGCACCCGGGCGAAGATCCGGACCAGCGGCAGGTTCAGCGCCAGCAGCAGGATGTTGCCGATGAACAGCGAGGCGATCAGCCCGCCGACGATTTCCGGCCGGTCGGTCATCAGCGTCGGGCCGGGCTGGATGTTGTAGAGCATCAGCGCGCCCAGCATCACCGCGGTCGTGCCCGAACCGGGCACGCCCAGGGTCAGCATCGGCACGAAGGCGCCGCATGAGGTGGCGTTGTTGGCGGCTTCCGGTGCCACCAGCCCGCGCGGATCGCCCTTGCCGAAACTGCCCTCGCGATCCGAGATCCGCTTCTCGGTCATATAGGCGATGGCGCTGGAGACCGAGGCGCCGGTGCCCGGCAGCACGCCGACCACGAAGCCGATGCCGCTGGAGCGCAGCGCCGTGCCGATGCTGCGGCGGATGTCGGACAGTCGTGCCGTCATCCGCCCGAGGCCGCGGATGATCTCGGTGCCGGCCGCCTGCTTCTCCAGCAGGATCAGCGCTTCCGAGATCGAGAACAGGCCGATCACCAGCACGACGAATTCGATGCCGTCGCCGAGTTCGGGCTCGCCGAAGGTGAAGCGATAGGCGCCGGAGGTGGCATCCAGTCCGACGGTTGCCAGCATCAGGCCCAGCACGCAGCCGATCAGGGTCTTCACCGGCCGCGCACCCATCATCGAGCCGAGGGTGGCGAAGGCGAAGACCATCAGCACGAAGTATTCGGCCGGACCGAAGCCGGTGGCGAGGCCGGCCAGCACCGGCGCGAACAGGGCGAGGCCGGTGGCGCCGATCATGCCGCCGGTGAACGAGGCGAGGCCGCTCAACATCAACGCCTCGCCGGCCCGGCCCTGACGGGCCATGGGATAGCCGTCGAGCGCGGTCATCACCGCACCGGCATCGCCCGGGACGTTGAGCAGGATCGACGAGATGCGCCCGCCATATTCGGCACCGCAATAGATCGCGGCCAGCAGGATCATGGTGCTTTCAGGCGGCAGGCCCATGGTATAGGCGATGGGCAGCAGCAGGGCGATGCCATTGATCGGGCCGATCGCCGGCAGGGCGCCGATCATGGTGCCGAGGAAGCAGCCGATCAGGCCGATCAGGAGATTCTGGGCGCTGAGCGCGACCGAGAACCCTTCCCAGAGATAATCGAAGGACATGCGACGAACTCCCCGTCAGCCGAAGACCGTGCCGGTCGGCAGGTAAACCTCAAGCGCTGCGACGAACACGGCCCACCAGAGTGCCGCATGCAGCGCACCGCCGAGGGCGGCCCTCGGCCAGCCGGCGCCGAACACGCGGGCGACACCGGTGGTGAGGACGAAGATCGCGATCGGGAAGCCGAGCGGTTCCATCAGCAGCACCGCCGAGACCGCGAGCGCCGGGATGGCGAGGGTGCGGCCGAGCAGGGGGCCCTTGGGCAGATCCTCGGCCCCGTCGGGCCGGCGCGCGAAGAGCAGGGCGAACACCGCGAGCGCGATCGCCAGTGCCACGGGGAAGACCCTGGGCCCCAGCGGATCCGACGCGAAGGCATAGTCGATCCGGGCGCCGACGAGGCCATAGGCGATGGCGAAGAGAAAGAGGCAGGCCGCGGCGGCCTTGCCGGTGGCGCGCTGGTGGCGGCCGGAGCGGTGATCCTGGTGACCGCCGCCTGGTATTATGCCAGGGCGGCGGCCGACGATGCCTATGATCAGCTGCTGGTCGGCGCGGTGCTGCAGATGACCGAGGGCCTGGCGGTGGAGGAGGGGGAACTCACGGTGTCGCTGCCGGTCTCGGCCTTCGAACTGCTCGGGCTGGCGGGGCAGGACCGGATCTTCTATCGGGTCATCGACACCGCCGGCCGCACGCTCACCGGCTATGACGATCTGGCGCTGCCGACTGAGGCCGGCGCTGCGGGCGACCGGCCGCTGGTCACCGGCGGCCGGCATGGCGGCGAAGCGGTGCGCATGGCGGTGGCGTCGCGCCGGTTGACGGACGCAGCGATCAGCGGCACCGCCCGGGTGGTGGTGGCCCAGACCGAACGGGCGCGCCGCGATCTTGCCCGCGAACTCACGCTGTGGGTGGTCGGGCTGGTGGCGGTGATGGCGGCGGTCGCGGTGACCGGAACCATGCTTGCCATCCGCTATGCGCTGCGCCCGGTCCGGGGCATGGGCGAGGCGCTGGGGCGGCGCGATCCTCAGGATCTGACGCCGCTGTCGACCGATGTTCCGCGCGAACTCGCCCCCTTCGTGGGCTCGATCAATCATTTCATGGGCCGGCTGGATCAGCGGGTGGGCGGGTTGCAGCGCTTCATCGCCGATGCCGCTCACCAGATCCGCACCCCGTTGACCGCGCTTTCAGCCCAGATCGATCTGCTGGAGCCCGCCGTTTCGGGCGACGAGGGGTTGCGCCATCTGACGCGGGTGCAGGACCGGCTGCGGGAACTGGCCCGGCTGACCAATCAGCTGCTGAGCCATGCCATGGTCACTCACCGGGCCGATGTGGTGCAGTTGACGGCGGTGGATCTGGTCGACGTGACCCGCCGTGCCTTCCGATCGGCGATCCCGATCACCATCGATCACGACACGCTGGTCTCGTTCGATGCACCGCCCCGGCCGGTCATGGTTCTGGGCGATCCGGTCAGCCTGCGCGAGGCGGTGGCCAACTGCATCGACAATGCGCTGACCCATGGCGTGATGTCGCGGCTGGAGGTGCGGGTGGTGGTGCGGGAGGGCCGGGCCGTGATCGAAGGTCGAGGATGATGGTCCCGGCATTCCGGCCGAGGACTGGCCGCATATGCTGCAGCGCTTCGCCACCACCCGCGCGGGCGATGGCGGCACCGGCCTGGGCTTCGCCATCGCCGCCGAGGTCATGGCCGCCCATGGCGGGGAGCTTGGCTTCCGTATGGTCGAACAGGGCGGTTTCGTGGTGGTCGCCACCATGCCGCTGGCATCGACGATGGGAGGCACGGGATGATCCGCCGGTTGCTGGCGACGGCGCTGTTCGCGGCGGCTCTGGCCCATGGCGCCCCGGCCTTGGCCCGCGAAGGCGAGACCGTGGTCTTCGCGGCGCCGGCCGTCGAGACCGAGCGGCTGGCCATCCATGCCGCGACCGACGTCGCGGCGATGGCGCCGTTGATCCGCGATTTCCAGACCCGCGATCCCGGCGTCACGGTCGACTATGTCGAATATGTCAGCAACGACCTTCAGGCGGCCGCGATCTCGGCCTGTGCGGCGGGCAAGGCGCCGGGCGATCTGCTGATCTCGCCCTCGGTCGATCAACTGCTCAAGCTCGCCAATGACGGCTGTGCGCTTGCCCATCTCTCGCCCGAGACCGAAACGGTGCCGGACTGGGCCAACTGGCGCAACGAAGTCTTCGGCTTCTCGATCGAGCCGGCGGTGTTCGTCTACAACGCCCGGGTGGTGCCCGAGGCGGAGGCGCCGCATACCCATGTCGAACTGGCCGACCTGCTGCGCCGGCAGATCGACCGCTATGCCGGCCGGGTCGGCACCTATGACATCCGGGTCTCGGGCATCGGCTATCTGTTCGCTTTCAACGATGCCCGCCAGACCACCACGATCTTCGGCCGGCTGCTGGAGAACCTGGGCCGTGCCGCCGTCGTGGTGCGCTGCTGTACGTCGGATGTCGTGGCCGAGGTGGCGGCGGGCCGGCTGCTGATCGGCTATAACATGCTGGGCTCTTATGCCTATGCCGCGGCGCGGGCCGATCCGGCGCTCCGGGTTGTGGTGCCTGCGGATTACGCGCTGGTGCTGGCCCGCGGCGCGCTGATCCCCACCCATGGCGCCAGCCCCGATCTTGCCCGGCGCTTCCTCGACTATCTGCTCTCCGCCCGCGGCCAGCAGGTGGTGCGGGACGAGGCGTTCTTCTTCTCGGAAGATGGCCCGATGCCGGCGGGCGTCGCCGGGCCGCGCGCGCTCGACGAGGGCGGCATCGCGCGGCCGATCCGGATCGGCCCGGCACTGCTGGCGGTTCAGGATGCCGCCCAGCGTCGCCGCTTCATCCGCGACTGGAGCCGGTCGATGGTGGATATGGGAGTGCCGCCTGCACCGTGATGCAGCCCTCGGGGCCCCGGTTTCACACAGCCTCGCATGGCTGCCGCGCTCAGGCCGGTTTGCGATCGGCCGGCTTGCGCTCGGCCGGTTTGCGATCAGGCCGGCTTGCGGGCCGCGATCAGATAGTTGATGCCCAGCGACCCGCCGGTGTGCCAGCGGCCGGTGGCAAGGTCGCGGTTCAGCCCCACGGCCTGGAACGGGCGGAGCCCCGCATCGCGCAGGCCACGGGCGAGTTCCGACGGCTTCAGGAATTTGCGCCAGTCATGAGTGCCGCGCGGCACCCAGCGCAGCAGGTATTCCGCGCCGACGATGGCCCCCAGAAAGCTGGCCGGCGTGCGGTTGAGCGTGGAGGCGATCAGCACCCCGCCGGGCTTGAGCAGCCGGGCGGCGCTGTCGAGGAACAGCGCCGGGTCGGCGACATGTTCGACAATCTCCAGCGTCAGGACCGCGTCGAAGGCGGCCGTCTCGCCCGCCGCCACCAGATCTTCCGCCGCCTCTGCGCGATAGCGGATATCGAGGCCGGCGTCGCGGGCATGGGCTGCCGCCACCGCGATATTGCGCGCGCCGGCATCCAGCCCGGTCATGCCGGCGCCCAGACGGGCGAGCGGTTCGCAGACCAGCCCGCCGCCGCAGCCGATATCGATGATGTCGAGCCCGGCGAGCGGCCGGTCGGCCAGAGGGTCGCGGCCGGCATGGCCGCAGATCGTGTCGCGGATATAGCCGATGCGGGCCGGGTTCAGGGCATGCAGCGGCGCGAACGGCCCCGCCGGATCCCACCATTCCTCGGCAATTCGGGTGAAATTGTCGATTTCGCGGGCATCGACGGTTCCGGATGCGGCAGCATGGGGTCCGGCGGCAGGGCTCATGGGGATTTGCGTCCTTCGGGCTTGATCTCCGGTGCGCATCCTTGCACGGTCCGGCAGGTGAGAGTATGAATATGCGCCCCGCGAGCGACAAGGGCTTGACGGCAGCATCAATTGCGTAAACGGCCAGTAAAATCGACCCGGGTCGCCTGCCACAGTGGCGCGCAGGCCAGGTCGAGACGACGGAGCGGACCCAGACATGGCGCGCATCGTGATGAAGTTCGGCGGCACATCTGTCGGCGACATCGAACGGATCAAGACCGTCGCCAGGCGGGTCAAAGCCGAGGTGGAGGCAGGTCACGAGGTGGCGGTGGTGGTGTCGGCAATGTCGGGCACCACCAACCAGCTGGTGGCCTGGTGCCGCGAGGCCGATCTCGTCCACGACGCCCGTGAATATGATACGGTCGTTGCCTCGGGCGAACAGGTGACCGTGGGCCTGCTGGCCATCGCCTTGCAGGCGATCGGCGTGCCCGCCCGGTCGTGGCTGGGCTGGCAGATCCCGTTCCGCACCGACGACGCCCACGGCCGCGCCCGGATCGAGGGCATCGAGGGCGCCGAGCTGCTGACCCGCATGGGGCGCGGTGAGGTGCCGGTGGTGGCCGGGTTCCAGGGCGTGTCGCCCACCGGCCGGATCACCACCCTTGGCCGTGGCGGGTCCGACACCTCGGCCGTGGCCCTGGCCGCGGCACTGCATGCCGACCGCTGCGACATCTATACCGATGTCGACGGCGTCTATACCACCGACCCGCGCATCGTTGCGAAGGCGCGGAAGCTTGATAAGATCACGTTCGAGGAAATGCTTGAGATGGCATCTCTCGGAGCGAAGGTCCTGCAGACCCGCTCGGTCGAGATGGCGATGAAGCATGGTGTACGCGTACAGGTTCGCTCCACCTTCTCGGACGCGCCCGGCACCCTGGTCGTTGACGAGGACGAGATCATGGAACAGAAGCTGGTGAGTGGCATCGCGTACAGCCGCGACGAGGCCAAGATCACCCTGGTGCGCGTGCCCGACCATCCGGGAATTGCCGCCCATGTGTTCGGGCCCCTTGCCCAGGCCGGCGTCAATGTCGACATGATCGTGCAGAACGTGTCGGAAGACGGCCGTGCCACCGACCTGACCTTCACGGTCGGCAAGGCGGATATGGAACGGGCGCTGGCGGTGCTCGACGGTGCCCGCGCCCAGATCGGCTGCGAGCGGGTCGACGCCGATCCGAACGTCGCCAAGGTTTCGGCGATCGGCGTCGGCATGCGCAGCCATGCCGGCATCGCCTCTCAGATGTTCGACGCGCTGGCGCGCAAGGGCATCAATATCATGGTGATCTCGACCTCCGAGATCAAAATCAGCGTGCTGGTGGCCGAGGAATATACCGAGCTGGCGGTGCGCGCCCTGCATGCGGAGTATGGCCTGGATGCCGCTTGACCGGCCGACCGCGCGTTCCGGCGCGGAAGACCCCGATGCGGGGAATACGGGTGCTGCATGGCTCGATCACATGTGGCACCGGGGCACCGCCCTGCTCGGAACCCGCTATGCGATCCTGGGCGGCGCCATGTCATGGGTGTCGGAGCGCCATCTGGTGTCGGCCATCTCGAATGCCGGCGGCTTCGGTGTCATCGCCTGCGGGTCGATGGGGCCGGATCTGCTGCGCGCCGAGATCCGTGGCACCCGGGCACTGACCGCCAAACCCTTCGGCGTGAACCTGATCACCATGCATCCGGAACTGGATGCGCTGATCCGGGTCTGCGCCGAGGAAGAGGTCGGCCATGTGGTGCTGGCGGGCGGTCTGCCACCGACGCCGGCGATCCAGGCGGTGAAGGCATCCGGCGCCAAGGTACTGTGCTTTGCGCCGGCGCTGGCGCTGGCGCGCAAGCTGGTGCGCATGGGCATCGACGGGCTGGTGATCGAGGGCGCCGAGGCCGGCGGCCATATCGGTCCGGTGTCGCTGAACGTGCTGATGCAGGAGATCCTGCCCGAAATCTCGGAGGTGCCGGTGTTCGTGGCCGGCGGCATCGGCCGGGGCGAGGCGATTGCGGCGTTCCTGGACATGGGCGCCGCCGGTGTCCAGATCGGCACCCGCTTCGTCTGCGCCACCGAGTCCATCGCGCATGAGAACTTCAAGAAGGCGTTCATCCGCGCCGCCGCCCGTGACGCCCAGCCGACGACCCAGGTCGACCCGACCTTCCCGGTCATCCCCGTGCGTGCGCTGGGCAATGCCGGCACCCGGCGGTTCGTCGAGCATCAGCACGATGTCATCCGCCGCTATCGTGCGGGTGAGCTGGACATGAAGGCTGCTCAGCTGGATATCGAGCATTTCTGGGCCGGCGCGCTCAGGCGGGCGGTGATCGATGGCGATGTCGAGAACGGCTCGCTGATGGCCGGGCAGAGCGTCGGCATGGTCCGCAAGGTCCAGCCGGTGGCCGAGATCGTCGAGGAGCTGGTCAACGAGGCGGCGGCACGGTTCGCCAGCCTGCGTGGCGACCGGTTGCCGCCGGAGACCGGCGCGGGGACGCAACCCAAGGACGGCCAGTCCGCGCCTCAGGGCGAAACATGAGCGTCGGGGCGCAGGCCATTCCGGGACCGCGCCGCCTTCTCAGGCGGTTGCGCGACGTCATGGCCGCGCCCGGCACCGCGCAGTCGCGCCTGAACCAGGTGGTGCTGGTCATTGCCGCCGACATGGTGGCCGAGGTCTGCTCGATCTATGTCCGGCGCGCCGGCGACGTGCTGGAACTGTTCGCCACCGAAGGTCTGAACCCCGAAGCGGTCCACAAGACCCGCCTCAGGGTGGGCGAGGGTCTGGTCGGCCATGTCGCCGCCCAGGCGACCGCCCTGTCGCTGTCGGACGCCCAGTCGCATCCCGATTTCGCCTATCGCCCGGAAACCGGTGAAGAGGTCTATCACTCGCTGATGGGCGTGCCGATTCTGCGGTCGGGGCGGGTGGTGGGTGTGCTGGTGGTGCAGAACCGCACCCGGCGCAATTACACCGAAGAGGAGCTGGAAGCGCTCCAGACCGTCGCCATGGTGCTGGCCGAGCTGATCGGCGCCGGCGATCTGGTCAATCCGTCGGAATTCTATGAGGCCGAGGGCAACGCCACCCTGCCGCAGCGCGCCGAGGGTGTGCGGCTCGCCGATGGCGTGGCCATGGGCGTCGCGGTGCTGCACCGTCAGGCGATCGAGATCCGCCAACTGGTGGCCGAAGACCCTGAGGTGGAGGCGCGGCGCCTGTCGGACGCGCTGGACCTGCTGCGGGCCCAGGTCGACCGCATGCTGGCCCGGCCCGATATCGCAAGCGGCGGCGAGCATCGTGAGGTGCTGGAAACCTATCGGATGTTCGCCCATGACCGGGGCTGGATTTCGAAGATCAACGATGCGATCCGCAACGGCCTGACCGCGGAAGCCTCGGTCAAGCGCGTGCTGGACGATATGCGCGTCCGGCTGAACGCGGCGAGCGACCCTTATCTGCGCGAACGCGTGCTGGATCTTGAGGATCTGGCCGGGCGGCTGCTGGGCCTGCTGACCGGCGGCCCTGAACCCGCCGCGCGGGAACTGCCCGATGACATGGTGGTGATCGCCCGCGCCATGGGCCCGGCGGAGCTGCTGGATTACGACCGCACGAAGCTGCGGGCGCTGGTGCTGGAGGAAGGCTCGGCCACGGCCCATGTGGCGATCGTGGCCCGCGCGCTCGACATACCGGTTCTGGGGCGGGTCGATGGCGCGTTGGCCAAGATCGCGGCCGGCGACCCGGTGATCGTGGATGCCGACAACAACCAGTTGATCATCCGCCCGGGCGAGGATGTGGTCGAGGCGGTGCAACTGACCCTGGCCGCCCGCGCCGAGCGCAAGGCGGCCTTCGCGGCCTTGCGCCACATGCCGTCGATCACCCGCGATGATGTGCGGGTGAACCTGCTGATGAATGCCGGCCTGCTGGCCGACATGACCATGCTGGGCGAAAGCGGCGCCGAGGGGATCGGGCTCTATCGGACCGAGCTGTTCTTCATGGTCCGCTCGCAGATCCCCGATGTCGAGGCCCAGGCCGATCTCTATGCCCGCGTGCTCGACCAGTCGAGCGAGCGGCCGGTCTATTTCCGGACCCTCGATGTCGGTTCCGACAAGCAGCTCCCCTATTTCAATCATCGTCCGGAAGAGAATCCGGCGATGGGCTGGCGGTCGCTGCGGCTGACGCTGGACCGGCCGGTGATGCTGCGCCGGCAGGTGCGGGCGCTGCTGATGGCCAGCGCCGGCCGGCAGTTGAACATCATGTTCCCGATGGTGGCCGAGGTCGCGGAATTCGATACCGCCCGCAAGCTGGTGAACATGGAGGTGGCGCGGGCGCGCCGGCTGCGTCAGCGGCTGCCCTCGCAGGTGCGGGTCGGCACCATGCTGGAGGTGCCGGCACTGGCCTGGCAGTTGCCGGCGCTGCTCGACCGGGTGGATTTCGTCTCGGTGGGGTCGAACGACCTGTTGCAGTTCCTGTTCGCCTGCGACCGGGGCAATCCGGACCTGTCGGACCGCTATGACCTGCTGTCGCCGGCGGTGTTGGCCTTCCTCAGCCATCTGGTCGACGCCTGTGCCCGGGCCGATGTGGAACTGTCGCTGTGCGGCGAAATGGCCAGCCGGCCGCTGGAGGCCATGGCGCTGATCGGCCTTGGCTTCCGCCGCATGTCGATGCCGGCCGGTGCCATCGGGCCGGTGAAGGCCATGGTGCGCAGCCTTGATCGCGGGCAGTTGAGCAGCTATATGCGCAGTCTGTTGAACGTGCCGGACCATTCGGTACGCGACCGTCTGCTGGCCTATGCGCACGACCACGGTATCGCTATCTGACCGGCCCGGTGCCGGACGTCGTGGCCGCGGCACGGCGTTATGGCGACGGCCGGTTCAAAGTGAGTGCCCGTCTGGGTTAAGCCATGGGCGAGACTGGCGGATTTCGCAGCCCAGCCCCCGGCTGCTGCGGGCTTGCGCTTGACCCGGACCAAGAGTACGGTCGACGTCATTCGGCACCGCACAACGGCGACCGCGTTCGTATCGCATCCATGACGCCCGTATCGGACCGTAAATGGCCGGTTCCGGCGGGGTGCTGCGGCGCAGCTTTGCGCAATCCGACGATGCGCAATCCGATGACCGGCTGCCTGTGGCCGGTTCGATGCCGGCCCGTCCGCCGGCCCGTCCCGCCTGCCGGCTCGTGAACCAGGCTTCTGCCTGTTCGCGGCCAGATGTTTTCTGCCCCTTGCGACCGGAGCGATCGATCCCCGATGGCGCGCCCGACTTCGAACAGCCGCCTGCAACTTTACGATGTCAATGCCGGTGAAACCGGCGGTTCCGCTGGTGGCCCCTCCGGGGGGTCGTCCGGCGGCGAGTATGCCGGTGTGGGCGCGCTGCTGAAGCGCGAACGTCTGCGCCAGGGCCACGACATCGCCCAGGTCGCCGACCAGCTCCGCATCCGGCAGGTGTATCTGGAAGCGTTGGAAGAGGGGCATTATGCCCAGTTGCCGGCGCCTGCCTATGTGATGGGCTTCCTGCGGTCGTATGGTGGCTTTCTGGGCCTGGACGTGCCGGAGCTGCTGCGGCGCTATAAGTCCGAAGGCCAGCATGTGCCGGCCACCAACAGGCTCGATTTCCCGACGCCGGCCGAGGAAGGCCAGATGCCGCGCTTCACGGTGATCGTGGTGGCGCTGGTGCTGGCGGTGATCGCCTATGGCGGCTGGCGCTATTTCGGCGAGACACCGAACCAGTTGGCCGACAGCGTGGCCGAAGTACCGGCCTATCTGTTGCAGTCGGGGGGTGAAGGCAGCGATGCGGCCCAGGTCGGCGCCGGCAGCCAGGCCGGCAGCGTGACCGAAAGCGACGACCGTGCCGCCGCCGAAAGCACGCGCGAGCTGGCCCCCGATACTGCTGAGACCACCGCCACGTCGCCGGCCGTCACCTCCGCGCCGACCACCTCTGCACCCGCCACAACTTCTGCCCCGACCACATCGCCCGCACCGGCCACGTCAGCGGCACCGGCCACGTCAGCAGCACCGGCCACCTCGGCGTCGCCATCGACATCGGGCGGCCAGCCTGCGGCCCCGTCGGCGCAGACCCCGGCCAATCAGACCACGGCCAATCAGGCGCCAGCCCCTCAGGCTCCGGCCGCTGGCGCTCAGCCGACCCCGTCGGCGCCCCAGGCCCCGGCCGGTGGCAGCGGCATCCGCATCGCCGCCAATGCCGATAGTTGGCTGCAGATCCGCGGCCCCGGCGGCAATACGGTGTTCAGCCGCATTCTGAAGGCGGGTGAAACCTATGATGTGCCGCCTGAAGCGGTGGGTGGCAGCATGATCACCGGCAATGCCGGCGGCATCGTGGTCGTGCTCGACGGGCAGGGTCTGCCGGCGCTCGGCGGCTCCGGCGTCGTCCGCCGCGGGATCGTGCTGGAGCGCGAGGCGCTGCGCGCATTGGGCGGCTGAGCCGCCTGCCGCCTCCACATGCCCTTGCCGGCGGTGTCGGCGGCTGCTAAGTCCTGTCCGTGCAGCCCATCCTGTCCGCCCATTCCGGCGACCCGTCACCCCCGGCGGGTCACGTTTAGCGACGGAAGCGACCATGACCGTCAGAGCCTATCGCCATATCGAACGGCGGCTCAGCCGCAAGATCCGCGTGGGATCGGTCGAGGTCGGCGGTGATGCGCCGATTTCGGTGCAGACCATGACCAACACCCAGACCCCCGACATCGCCGGCACATTGGACCAGATCCGCCGCGCGGCCGAGGCCGGGGTCGATATCGTGCGGGTGTCGTGCCCGGACGAGGACTCGACCGCGGCGTTGCGCCAGATCGTGCGCGAAAGCCCGGTGCCGATCGTGGCCGATATCCATTTCCATTATCGCCGCGCCATCGAGGCCGCAGAGGCGGGCGCCGCCTGCCTGCGGATCAACCCGGGCAATATCGGCGCCGCATCGCGTGTGCGCGAGGTGGTGAAAGCGGCCAGGGATCATGGCTGTTCGATCCGCATCGGCGTGAATGCCGGCAGCCTTGAGCGCGACTTGCTGGAACGATATGGCGAGCCCTGCCCCGAGGCGATGGTGGAAAGCGCGCTGAACCATATCCGGATCCTGGAAGACAACGACTTCTTCGAGACCAAGATCAGCGTCAAGGCGTCGGATGTGTTCCTGGCCGTCGCCGCCTATCAGGGGCTGGCGGAAGCCTGCGACTATCCGCTGCATCTGGGCATCACCGAGGCGGGCGGCCTGCGCGCCGGCACGGTGAAATCGGCCGTGGGCCTTGGCATGCTGCTCTGGGCCGGTATCGGCGACACGGTGCGGGTGTCGCTGTCGGCCGATCCGGTGGAAGAGGTCAAGGTCGGCTATGACATCCTGAAAAGCCTGGGCCTGCGCCGGCGCGGCGTGACCATCGTCTCCTGCCCGTCCTGTGCCCGGCAGCGCTTTCAGGTGATCGACACCGTGACGCGGCTGGAAGACCGGCTGTCGCACATCACCGTGCCGATTTCGCTGTCGGTGATCGGCTGCGTGGTCAACGGCCCCGGCGAGGCGCGCGAGACCGAGATCGGCGTCACCGGCGGTGGCGGCCACCACCTGGTCTATATCAACGGCAGCCCCGACCATAAGGTCGACGACGACCGGCTGGTCGACCACATCGTCGAACTGGTCGAGGCGCGGGCCGCCGCGATCGCGGCCGGCGACACGACCATGACCACGCTGAAGCGCACGGTTGCAGCCGGGAGCTGAACCGCCCCGCTCAACCTTGCCTGCCTCGGCATGCCCCCTGATCCGAGACCACGCCTTACGGAGACCAAAGCCTTGGCCAAGTTGCAGTCGGTGCGCGGCACCCACGACATCCTGCCCGACGAGATGCCGCGCTATCGCAATGTCTTCGACGCGGTGGCCGAAATCGGCACCACCTATGGCTATGGCGAGATCGCGACCCCGATCTTCGAGTTCACCGAGGTCTTCAAGCGCACGCTGGGCGACACGTCCGACGTGGTGTCGAAGGAGATGTACACCTTCAACGACCGCGGCGGCGAGGGCCTGACCCTGCGTCCCGAGGGCACGGCCGGTGTCGCCCGGGCGGTGATGTCGGCGGGTCTGCTGCAATCGGTGCCGCTGAAATATTTCTACCGCGGCCCGATGTTCCGTTATGAGCGGCCGCAGAAGGGCCGGATGCGCCAGTTCCACCAGATCGGCGTGGAATTGCTGGGCGTGGCCGAGCCCGCCGGCGATATCGAGGTGATCACGCTGGGCGCCGATCTGCTCGACCGGCTGGGGGTGATGGGCGATACGGTGCTGGAGATCAACACCATCGGCGACATGGACAGCCGCAACGCCTATCGCGACGCCCTGGTCGCCTATCTGGAAGCCCATATCGACCAGCTTTCCGACGACAGCCGCGAACGCCTGCACCGCAACCCGTTGCGGGTGCTGGACAGCAAGGATGCCGGCGACCGGGCGGTGGTGGCCGATGCACCGCGCTTCGACGACTATCTCACCCCCCATGCCGCCGATTTCTTCGCGACCGTGCTGGCGGGCCTCGACCGGCTGGGCATTGGCTATCGCCGTAACCCGTTCCTGGTGCGCGGGCTGGATTATTACTGCCACACCACCTTCGAATTCGTGACCGGGCGGCTGGGATCGCAGGGCACGGTTCTGGCCGGCGGCCGCTATGACGGGTTGATCGGCCAGATGGGTGGCGCGGAAACCCCCGGGGTCGGCTGGGCGGCCGGCGTCGAGCGGCTGTCGATGCTGGCCGAGCCGCGGTCGGTTGCCCCGCGTGCCGTGGCGCTGGTGCCGCTGGGCGACGCCGCCGAGGCCGAGGCGCTGGTTCTGGCCCGCAGCCTGCGGCGTGCGGGCGTGGTGGTCGATCTGGGTTATGGCGGCAATCTGAAGAAGCGGATGAAGCGGGCCGACAAGATCGGCGCCGCGCGGGCGGTGATCTTTGGCGATGATGAACTGGCCCGCGGCGTCGCCCAGGTGAAGGATCTGGACGAGGGCGGCCAGACCGAGGTGGCGCTGGCCGATCTGGTCGACCGGCTGGCCGTGCGGCGCGGATGAGCATCGACGCCAAACTCGATCAGGTGTTGCGTCGGCACGAGGAACTGGCGGCGCGGCTGGCCGATCCGGCCCTGGCGGGATCGGCCGATTTCGTGCGCCTGAGCCGCGAATTCTCCAGTCTGGACGACCTGGCCGGTGCCGTCCGCCGCCGCCAGGCCCTGACCCGCGAGCTGGACGATGCCCGCAGGCTGGCGCGCGAGGCCGGTCAGGACGCCGAGATGCGGGCGCTGGCCGAAGACGAGATCGCGGTGCTGGCCAGTGAAGCGGCCGCCCTGGACCGCGCCGTCCGGCTGATGCTGCTGCCGCGCGACGAGGCCGACGACCGCAGCGCCATTCTGGAAATCCGCGCCGGCACCGGCGGCGACGAAGCGGCGCTGTTCGCCGCCGATCTGTACCGCATGTATCAACGCTTCGCCCAGGAGATGGGCTGGCGGATGACCCTGATGCAGGCCAGCGACAGCGATCTTGGCGGCTTCCGCGAGGTCGTGGCGGAAATCGAGGGCGCCGGCGTCTATGGCCGGATGAAATTCGAAAGCGGCGTGCACCGGGTGCAGCGCGTGCCGGAAACCGAAGCGCAGGGCCGGATCCATACCTCGGCGGCGACCGTGGCGGTTCTGCCCGAGGCGGAAGAGGTCGATGTCGCCATCGATACCGGCGATCTGAAGATCGATGTCTTCCGGGCCAGCGGCGCCGGCGGCCAGCATGTCAACACCACCGACAGTGCCGTGCGCATCACCCATCTGCCGACCGGGCTGGTGGTGGTGCAGCAGGATGAACGGTCGCAGCACAAGAACCGCGCCAAGGCCCTGAAGATCCTGCGTGCGCGGCTGTTCGAGCAGGCCCGCGACCAGGCGTCGGAAGCTCGTGCCGCCGAGCGTCGCGGGCTGGTCGGCTCCGGCGACCGGTCGGAGCGGATCCGCACCTATAATTTCCCGCAAAACCGGGTGACCGACCACCGCATCGGCCTGACCCTTTACAAGCTGGACAAGGTGATCGCCGGCGAGGCGGTGGGCGAGCTGATCGAGGCGCTGATCACCGAAGATCAGGCGGCACGGCTGGCGATGCTCGACGACGAGGCCGCGGCATGACCACCACCGGTCCTGGTGGTGATGCGCAGGTGATGCCCTGTGATGCCGAGGGCTTGCGCCGGCAACTGGTGGCGGCCCTGGGGCCGGTGGCGGGTGAGGATGCGCCGCTTGAGGCGCGGATGATCGTCGAGGCGGCAACCGGGCTCGATCGGACGGCGCTGCGGTTGCATGGCGCCGTGGCGGTGCAGACGGCACAACTGGCGGCGGCACAGACGATGCTGGCCCGCCGGCTGGCCCGCGAACCGCTGTCGCAGATCCTGGGCAGCCGGGGGTTCTGGACCCTGGATATCGATGTCACCGCCGACGTGCTCACCCCCCGCCCCGACACCGAAACCCTGATCGAGGCGATGCTGGACTTCGTCGATGCCGACGGTCGCGGTCGCGGTTATCCGTGGCGGGTGCTGGATCTGGGCACCGGATCGGGCTGCCTGCCGGCGGCCCTGTTGTCGGAACTGCCCGAGGCGCGGGCGATCGCCATCGACCGTTCCCCCGCCGCCGCCCGTGTCGCCCGCCGCAATCTGGACCGCATCGCCCCCGGGCGGGCGCTGGTGGTGGTGTCGGATTGGGCATCCTGTCTGGCGGCGACGGGATGTGAGGCCGGCGCATTCGACTTGATCCTGTCCAATCCGCCTTATATACCTAGCGGAGAAATCCGGACCCTTGATCCGGAGGTTGCGCGGCACGAGCCGCATCTTGCGCTGGATGGCGGAGATGACGGGCTCGTGGCATACCGGGTGCTGGCACCCGGGATTGCCCGCCTGCTGCGCCCCGATGGGTTCGCAAGCATCGAGATCGGGTTGGGACAGGCGCTGGATGTGGAGCGTCTTCTGGCCGATCAGGGACTGACGACTTCTGTACGGAACGACCTTGGCCATATCGCGCGCTGCGTTACGGCGCGGCATGCTGTGAGCCTGGCGGCCTGAATGGCTCTGTGTAACCCAGGCGATCCCTGTGTGACCGGAGCGGCGCTGCGAGATGATCGACCATGAGGCGACTCCGCCCGCAATCGGCCGGAGCGTCGCTGACACCGGCCGACTTGCCTGCGCCGCCCCTGCGGCCGTCCCCCGGACATGATGCCATACCGCCCGCCGACGCCCGGCGTGGACAGCACCGAACTGCCGGCTTGGCCGGTCTCGAACACTGCCGGCATGGCCGGCCTTGAACAGATAGGACGGCTTGGACTGACATGAGGAACGGCCCGAATTCCAAGCGGACACGCATGGGGCGCCAGCAGAGTGGCGGTGGCA
This sequence comes from Tistrella arctica, assembly GCF_039630945.1. NCBI lineage: Bacteria > Pseudomonadati > Pseudomonadota > Alphaproteobacteria > Geminicoccales > Geminicoccaceae > Tistrella > Tistrella arctica. The sequence goes on along the minus strand of NZ_JBBKTV010000021.1, from coordinate 8,291 downwards.
GCGGTGGTGGCGGACGTCCGCGGCCGCAACAGCCGGTCAATCGCAACCGGATATTCGAAAGCAACGGCCCGGCCGGCAAGTTCAAGGGCAATCTGTCCCAGATCATCGACCGTTATCTGGCGGCGGCGCGCGATGCCTCGTCGTCGGGGGACCGGGTGCTGGCGGAGAGCTTCCTGCAGCATGCCGAACACTATCTGCGCCTGCTGAATGGCACTCAGGATGCCGATCGGGTTCCCGAGACCCGTCCGGTCCCCGACCGGTTCAGCCGCGGCGGGCCTGATGGCGAGTCCGATGACGACGACAATGATGGCGACCAGAGCGACGGCGACGACGATGCCGGCGACCGGGGCCCGGATCGTGGCGGCGATCGCTTCGATCGCGGCGACCGCGCCGGCCGCTTCGATCGCGGCGATCGTCCGGAGCGGGGCGAGCGTTTCGACCGAGGTGATCGCTTCGAGCGTGCCGATCGTGGTGAGCGCGTCGACCGGGGCGATCGGCCCGATCGTGGTGACCGGCCCGAGCGCGTCGACCGCTCCGAGCGCGTCGACCGTTCCGAGCGCGTTGAGCGCGGTGACCGGCCTGAACGGGTTGACCGGCCCGAGCGTGGCGATCGGCCTGAACGCGTGGAGCGGCCCGACCGCAGTGAACGACCCGAGCGCAGTGAACGACCCGAGCGTGCCGAACGGGCGGATCGTCCCGAGCGTGGCGATCGTCCCGACCGGGTCGAGCGGGGCGACGATGACCGCGGTGGCCGCCGGCGGCGTGGACGCCGGGGCAATCGCGGCGAAGGCCGTGACGAGCGCGAGGGTGGTGAGGTCGCGGCCCGGCCCGACACCGGCGGCGATCTGTTCACCGGTGATGCGCCACGGGTGGAGCGGCGGCCCGCGGGCGACATGATCGACCCGGCCCCGGCGCCTGTTCCGACCCAGCCCGCGGCGCCGGCACCGGTTCCCACACCGGCCCCCGCACCTGCTCCGGCTCCCACGCCGGCTCCGGCTCCGGCACCCGCCCCGGCCCCGACCCCGGCTCCCGCCCCGACCCCGGCCCCGGCTCCGACGCCCGCCCCGGCTCCGACGCCCGCTCCGATTCCCACGCCGGCTCCGGCTCCGGCCCCGGCGGAGGCTGTGCCGGCGGAACCGCCGGTACGGACCCGTGCGCCACGCCGCAGCGCCGCCGCTGTGGCGGCCGAGGGTGAGGGCGAGGCCGCGGCGCCGAAGCCCCGCGCGCCCCGTCGTCGTCGTACCGCAGCCGAGATCGCTGAAGCCGCGGCGGCGGCGGAAGCGGCACCGGCGGTCGAGGGCGCTGAGGACAAGCCGGCGCCGCGCAAGCGCGTGACGCGCCCCCGGCGGACCAAGGCCGATGATGCCGCCGATGGCGGGACTGCGTGACCGGCTGAGGGCCTGATGCCGGCCCTGCCGGGCCCGACGACGAACGGCGCCATCGGATATCCGGTGGCGCCGTTTTTTTGGCGTGGCGTCTGCGGGCGCGGGTGGGCGCGGGATGCTGATCAGTCGATGGTCACCGCCATGCCGCGGCTGATCTCCCCGCCCTCGATCACCACTGTGAACACGCCGAATTCCTTGTGGCCATAGTGATCGGTCAGCGCCTGAACGATCTTCAGATCGCGCCGGTCGGTGCCCGGATGAATTTCGGTGGCGGCGCAGCGGATGACCTGGGCCACGACCTCCAGCACCGTATCGCCGATCCGCAACCGGCGGCCGATCAGATCACGCTCCATCCAGGCGGTGCCCAGATCGATCAGAAGGTTGTTGCGGAAGCGCAGCGGATCGACCTCCGGCAGGTCCATGTCGCGGGCAAGCCTGCGGGCGCTGGCCAGATTGCTGACCGAGATCATCTGGCGCTGCTTGTCGGTCAAGGCGCTCTCGGCCATCCGCACCAGCATCGGCGCCCTGGCCGGCGCCAGCCCCAGATGGCGTGCCACCAGATGGCCGGCGCGGATCGCGAAATCCGGATCGGTGCCCTGGCCGGCCATGGCCTCGCCATCGGGCAGGGTGATCGCCAGCCGGTCGGCGGTCTCGTCATAGCGGCAGCCGATCGACCCCATGCGCGCCTCGGTGACCATCACATGAAAGGCGGCCTTCGGGCGCCATTCCGGCTGGAACGGATTGGGCTGGGTGCCGATTTTGGCAAAGGCGAAGCGGCGATCCGCCGGCAGCGCGGCACCAGGCGTCAGCCTGCACGTCTCAAGCCGGTCGACCGACAGGCTCTTGACCGGAAAGCGGTTGATGTCGATCAAGGCACCATCGGCCATGGATCGGTTCTCCTGATATGGGGCAGGGGCTCCGGTCGTGCGGCTGCGCCGGCAAGACAACGATGTGCGGGCGCGCGCCCAGCCATCATACCGATGACGGCGGATCGATCGAGACGATCTTGCACGACTGTTGCCGGTTCACCACATTGACGGTGGGTCGGGGATAACCGGCCCGCCGGCCGCCGTCGCCGCATCATGCGGGACGCGCGATGGCCGGTTTGTCGGTCGGCCAGCCGTTGCCAGAAGGGCGCGGCCCGGGCGCTGTTGCAGCGGCGGGCCAAGCCTCCGGGATGGTGGTGCCTTTCCATCGGACGATCGCCACGAGGACGTCGAGGCCATGAATATCGAGAGCTATACCGACCGCGCGAAGGGGTTCCTTCAGGCTGCCCAGCAGTTGGCCCAGGGGCGTGGGCATCAGCAGTTCACGCCGCAGCATCTGCTGAAGGTGCTGGTCGATGACGAGCAGGGCATGGGGCTTGGTCTGGCGCAGGCGGCGGGCGGCGACCCGGCGCGGCTGCGCGAGACCGCCGAGCGTGCGCTGGGGCGGCTGCCCAAGGTTGAAGGCAGCGGTGCGGGGCAGTTGTATCTGGCGCCCGATACCGCGCGCGTGTTCACCGAGGCCGAGGCCCTGGCCAAGCGGCTGGACGATGATTATGTCGCCGCCGAGACCCTGTTGCTGGCCCTGGCGCTGGTCGACAAGACCGATGCCCAGACGGCGCTGGCCGAGGCCGGTGTGAAGCCGCAGGCGCTGGAGGCTGCCATCCGCGATATGCGCAAGGGGCGCAAGGTGGAAAGCGCGCAGGCCGAGCAGGGCTATGACGCGCTGAAGAAATATGCCCGCGATCTGACCCAGGCCGCGCGCGACGGCAAGCTCGACCCGGTGATCGGGCGCGACGAGGAAATCCGCCGCACCATTCAGGTGCTCAGCCGCCGGACCAAGAACAACCCGGTGCTGATCGGCGAGCCCGGCGTCGGCAAGACCGCGATCGTCGAGGGCCTGGCCTTGCGCATCGTCAATGGCGACGTGCCGGAAAGCCTGCGCAGCAAGAAGGTGCTGGCGCTGGATCTGGGCGCGCTGGTCGCCGGTGCCAAATATCGTGGCGAGTTCGAGGAACGGCTGCGTGCCGTGCTGCAGGAGATCGATGCGGCGGCGGGCGAGGTGGTGCTGTTCATCGACGAGTTGCACACGCTGGTGGGTGCCGGTGCCGCCGAGGGCTCGATGGATGCGTCGAACCTGCTGAAGCCGAAGCTTGCCCGCGGCGAGCTGCGCTGCATCGGGGCGACCACGCTGAATGAATACCGCAAGCATATCGAGAAGGACGCGGCCCTTGCCCGCCGGTTCCAGCCGGTGGTGGTGCCCGAGCCTTCGGTCCCTGAGACCATCTCGATCCTGCGCGGCTTGAAGGAACGCTATGAGCTGCATCATGGGGTGCGGATCACCGATGCGGCGGTGGTGGCGGCGGCGACGCTGTCGAATCGCTATATCACCGACCGCTTTCTGCCCGACAAGGCCATCGACCTGATCGACGAGGCCGCAAGCCGGCTGCGGATCGAGATCGACAGCAAGCCCGAGGCGATCGACGAACTGGACCGCAAGCTGATCCAGTTGAAGATCGAGCGCGAGGCCCTGAAGCGCGAGAGCGATGCCGCGTCGAAGGACCGTCTGGTCAAGCTTGAGGACGAGATCACCGCGCTTGAGAAGCAGTCCGCCGACATGACCGCATCCTGGCAGGCCGAGAAGGGCCGGCTGGAAGGCGTGCAGAAGGTGAAGGAACAGCTCGATCAGGCGCGCATCGAACTGGCCAATGCCCAGCGGCGTGGCGATCTGGCGCGGGCCGGTGAGCTTGCCTATGGTGTGGTGCCCGATCTGGAGCGCAAGCTGAAGGCGACCGAGGAGCAGGTGAAGAGCCGGCTGCTCGACGAGGCGGTGTCCGACAACCATATCGCGGCGATCGTCTCGCGCTGGACCGGCGTGCCGGTGGACAAGATGCTGGAAGGTGAGCGGGCCAAGCTGTTGCGGATGGAACAGGTGCTTGGCGGCCGGGTCATCGGTCAGGCGGAAGCGGTGGCGGCGGTGTCGGAAGCGGTGCGCCGGGCGCGGGCCGGACTTCAGGATCCCCGTCGGCCGATCGGCTCCTTCCTGTTCCTGGGCCCGACCGGCGTCGGCAAGACCGAGTTGTCGAAGGCGCTGGCGCAGTTCCTGTTCGACGATGATGCGGCCCTGCTCAGGGTCGATATGTCGGAGTTCATGGAAAAGCACGCGGTGTCGCGGCTGGTCGGCGCGCCTCCGGGCTATGTCGGCTATGACGAGGGCGGTGTGCTGACCGAAGCGGTGCGCCGCCGGCCCTATCAGGTGATCCTGTTCGACGAGGTGGAGAAGGCCCATCCGGATGTGTTCAACATCCTGCTTCAGGTGCTGGATGACGGGCGGCTGACCGATGGTCAGGGGCGGACGGTCGATTTCACCAATACGGTGATCATCCTGACCAGCAATCTCGGTGCCGAGATTCTGGCTGGTCAGGCACCGGGGACGCCGGCCGAGGATGCCCGTGCCCAGGTCATGGCAGTGGTGCGGGCGTCGTTCCGGCCGGAGTTCCTCAACCGACTGGACGAGGTGATCCTGTTCCACCGGCTGGGGCGCGAGCATATGGGCGGGATCGTCGATATTCAGATCGCCGATCTGGTCAAGCGGCTTGGCGACCGGCGTGTGGGGCTCTCGCTCAGCGAGGCGGCTCGCAACTGGCTGGCAGAGGCCGGTTACGACCCGGTCTATGGCGCCCGGCCGCTGAAGCGCACCATTCAGCGCGAGGTGCAGAACCCGCTGGCGCGGATGGTACTGGAAGGCCGCCTGCCCGAAGGTGCCGAGGTGCGGGTCGATGTCCGCGACGGCGCGCTCACCTTCGAAACCGCGGCCCCCAAGGCCGAGGCGGCGTGAGAGATGGCGACGGCATGAGGGGGGTGGCTTCGGCCGCCCCCATCGTCACCGCTCCGCCACCAACGAAACCCCACCACCAACGAAACCCCACCACCAACGAAACAAGGCCCCGCTTCGTCATGAGCGGGGCCTTGTTCATGGGAGGCCGGGTGCTGTCGGGTCAGATCACTCGGTGGAGCGGCCCGGGGTCGCCGACCGGCTGCTGGCCAGGGTCGCCGACGAGCTGCGCAGGCTGGCGACCTGCTTCTCGACCTGGGCCACGGTCTGGCGGAATTTCTTCATCTCGGCGGCCGCCAGCGTGCGGCCGACCGGCAGCTTGATGCTCTTCGGGTTCACCTGCACCTTGTTGACCAGCACTTCATAATGCAGATGCGGTCCGGTCGAGTTGCCGGTGGTGCCGACGGCGCCGATCACCTGGCCCTGCTTCACCTTCTGGCCGGCCTTGACGTTGATCCGGCTCATATGGGCATAGGCGGTGGAATAGGTGCCGTTGTGGCGGATGCGGACATATCTGCCATAGCCGCTGAACCATTCGGCCTTCTCGACCACACCTTCACCGGCGGCCATGATCGGCGTGCCGGTGGGGGCGCCGAAATCCACGCCCTTGTGCATCTTGGTATAGCCGAGCAGCGGATGGCGGCGGGCACCGAAGCCCGAGGTCAGACGCGCGCCCTCGATCGGGGTCTGGAGCAGAGCCTTGCGGACGCTCTTGCCCTTCGGATCGAACCAGTCGTCGTCGAAGCGATACAGGGTCAGCGACCGGCCGCCGACCACCAGGGTCGCCGCCAGCATCGCTCCGGTGCGGATCACCCGGCCGCCCTCGTCGACCATGCTTTCATACAGCACCTCGAAGCGGTCGCCCGGCTGAATGTCGCGCTGGAAGTCGACATCATAGGAGAACGGCTTGATCAGCTCCGACACCATCGATACCGGCAGATTGGCGGCGGCGGCGGCTTCGTAAAGGCTGGAACGGATCTCGCCCGAGGCGAGCGTCAGTTGACGGTTGAGTTCCTTGCGAACCTCGACCGCGGTGAAATTGGTCTGGATGCCGCTGCGCTCGACCCGGACGTGGCGTTCGGCATCGATCGGCAGGTCGAGCGTCGAGAGCGGGCCCGGATTGCCGTCGGCCCGGCGGCGCGGGAAGGTCAGGGAGACTTCCTGGCCGACCTTCAGCGAGCGGGGGTTGAACACCTTGCGCATCGACGAGATCAGCGCATAGGCGTCTTCCTGGGCAACGCCGTTGCGGACCAGAAGGTCGATCATGGTGTCGCCGCGCTCCACTTTGGCGCTGCGCACGATCGGGCCCAGATCGGCCGACGAGGTCGATGGCGTCAGGGTGCGGAGTTCGAGGCGCTCGTCCAGCAGGCGGCGGGTGAGCATCTCAGGGCCGGCAGCGCCCGAGGCGCTGCGCAGGGTCATGTCGAAGGGGTCGAAGCTGTTGACCAGCGGGTCGGCGAAGGCAACGTACTCGGCGGCGACGGAAGGAGAGGCTGTGGCCGCGACCGTTATCCCCATCACGGCAGCGACCGCATACGCCATCGTCCTGCCCAACAGAGTTTGTCGCACACCAGACCCGTCGGTGGTGAACCGCATGTAGTCGCCCCTTTGTCCTTGAACTCGTATATACCGCGTGCTCCCGACCCGCCGGCACCGCCTGTGCGGCTTTCCGGTCGAGATGCGTCGCCCGATCACTTTGGACGTGCCCCCACTCTGGACGTGCCCGTTGCTCTAGCCGATCCTTGTCTTCCCGGTCGTGAACGTCGTCTCCATCCGGTCATGCCGGCATCTGATCGCATGATCTTCATGCATGACAGCAGCGCTCTCCAAGTTAATCATACGTCAAAATATGACATATCCTTGAACAGGCAGCCCAAAGAGCGCTGGTCAGTATTCCGCGACAAAGATCAGGTGAGACATCTCCTTGTGGCAGACCCTGTCCAATGCACGCGCCGGTCTGGACAGACCCGTTCGTGCGACCCCCGTTGCCGGAGATCAGTTGGAAAAGGCGACCACAACGTTCACGGCTTTGTTCTGGATTTCGTGTCACTGTGCCGAACCACGGCGGGGGTGTCAACGACATGTTGGGCATTCCGTGCAGGCAAAATCGTCGCAGGCGCGGATGTGATCAGAAAGCCTAAAAAGCGACGTATCGTTAACCACTTGGACACCGACCTTCACGCACTTTCATATGCCGCGCCGCAGCGCTTTTGAAGGGTTTGTTCTTCGCGCGCGCACGCATGTGAGCGTTTTTCCGCCAATTTGCCGTTGAACCGGGCCGCTGATCTGTGCGCGCGGCCACTCAGGTTCAGGCGCTGCGGGTCACAGTATCGTCACAGCCCGCCATTGCCGGTCAGGCGTCCCTGACGGGGGCATCAGACCGCCGTTGTCAGCGCAGATGCCGCCTGGGTGGTGTGGGGCAGGGCGCCGGTCAGGGCGGCCGCAGATTTCTCGCATGGCCCGGGTCCATGTTTTCAAAGGGATGGCGCAAATTTCCGCACCCTGTCGAAAAACCGTCAAAAAAGGTGTTGCCAGTGTGAGCGGGGCCCCTTATAAACCGCCCCACACCAGACGGCAGCGCGGTTGACGCGGCGCCGGACGGGGCCGAAAGGCCAGAGAATACAGGCTCTTAAATGGGCCAACAGCGCCTGAGGGCGCGGCGGATCTTCGGGTTCGCAGGGGTTTTGTAGCCCCGGATCTTTGACATTGTGAAACGGATCGGAAGGGATGCGAGGGCGGCGGTTGTTGGCTTAGTCATCTAAGAACGACAAACCGATGAGCGCCTTGGCATCTTAACTATGACCTTGTGCCTAGAAGAGATGCCGGGACGAGCTTCGGTTGAAGCCTTGGCGGATGAGCGATCATCTGTCGAAGGTTCAACTTGAGAGTTTGATCCTGGCTCAGAACGAACGCTGGCGGCATGCCTAACACATGCAAGTCGAACGGGGTCGGAACTTCGGTTCCGGCTTACGTGGCGCACGGGTGAGTAACACGTGGGAATCTGCCCATCTATGGGGAATAACTGCGGGAAACTGCAGCTAATACCGCATACGCCCTTCGGGGGAAAGGCTTCGGCCGTAGATGGAT
>NZ_JBBKTV010000020.1:0-46422 GCF_039630945.1 Tistrella arctica | reverse complement strand
GGGCGGCGCGGGGGGGGGGGGGCGGGGGCGCAGGGGCCCCCGGCGGGCGGCGGGCGCCGGGGGCGCGCGGGGGCGCGGCGCCGGCGCGCACGCCTGGGATCAGAGGTGCACGGCGATCAGCACCGGCTTCTCCTGGGTGGCCGGACGGACCTGGACCAGGAATGTCCGGCCACCGGTGAGCCCGGTGCGGAGCGCGATGTCGGGCTCCTTCGCATCAAGCCCCAGCTTGGCGAGGGCGTCCTTCACTTCGACCATATTGTCAGCCATGGCGTTGCCCTTTTCGGGGGTTATCGGAACGGCTTCATTCTACCAAAGGTTAAATTGGAGTCACGCGTATTAGTGCATAAATTCTCGCTGCCATTGAATTGACGGTTGCGCCCCCCTGCTCGGAGCCGATGCGCTTGCCATTTGTTTCGTCACGCGATTTTGAGTCTCCGCTGACGCAGCCGGCGCGGTATGCTGGCAGCGCCCCCAAAAACCCGAGGTTGCAGAATGCCAGTTTCCGCCGCCATCGACACCGACATCCGATCGCATATCGAGGCCTGGCTGCCCGAGATGATCAGCCTGCGCCACCATCTGCATCGCCATCCTGAACTGTCCTTTCAGGAACACGACACCGCGGCGCTGGTGGCCGACAGGCTGACCGGCTGGGGATATGAGGTGCATCAGGGTCTGGCCGGTACCGGCGTGGTCGGCACCCTGCGCCTTGGCGACGGGCCGGCATCGGTCGGCATCCGCGCGGATATGGATGCCCTGCCGATCCTCGAGACCACCGGGCTCGACTATGCCAGCATCCATGACGGCCGGATGCATGCCTGCGGCCATGACGGCCACACCGCGATTCTGCTGGCGGCGGCGCGCTGCCTGGCTGAACGGCGCCGGTTCGACGGCACGTTGCGGGTGATCTTTCAGCCGGCCGAGGAACATGGCGGCGGCGCCCGCAGGATGATCGAGGACGGGCTGTTCCAGATCCTGCCGGTCGACCGGATCTTCGGGCTGCACAACATGCCGGGGCTGCCGACCGGCGTGTTCGGCTTCAGACCGGGTCCATTGACGGCTGCGAATGACGACATCGTCATCACCATCCGCGGCAAGGGCGGCCACGGCGCTTTCCCCGACACCGCCATCGACCCGATCCTGGCCGGCGCCGCCATCGTCATGGCCTTGCAGGGCATCGTCGCCCGCAATGTGCCGGCGGCCCGGCCGGCGGTGATCACGGTCGGCAGTTTCCATGCCGGCACCGCCGCCAACGTCATCCCGGACGAGGCGGTGCTGCAACTGAGCATCCGCACCACCGACCCCGACACGCGCCGTCTGGTGATCCGCCGCATCCACGAGGTCGCCGAGGCCCAGGCCGCCAGTTGCGGCGCATCGGCGACGCTTGAGGTTCATGCGGGATATCCGGCCGTGATCAACGATCCCGCGGCCACCGCCTTTGCCCGCGACACGGCCGGCCGGATGTTCGGTCAGGCGCGGGTGCACGACATCGCCGATGCCGCCATGGGCAGCGAGGATTTCGCCTTCATGCTGGAAGCCGTGTCCGGCTGCTATCTGGTCGTCGGCAATGGCGACGGCACTGGTCCCACCGCCTGCATGATCCACAACCCCGGCTACGACTTCAACGATGCCATACTGGGCGATGCAGCCGCCCTGTGGGTGGGGGTTGCGGAAGCATCACTTCAAGGATGATGTCACAATGATGGTTGGGGGTACTTTGTTCACAATCTCACGCGTATGATTGTGAACGCCCCTCACAGACCCGCGCCCAAAGCCGGGCCGCCCGTGTGATTCCGGACCGGAACTGCATGCCCCCCACCGGATCCGCTGATCGTGTTGTATCTGCGCGCCCGATCAGCCAACGCAGCAATCCCCCGTCGAGGCACCGCGGCGCCCGACGGCTCCTGACAATCGTCATGGTGATCGGTCTCTGGCTTATGGGGCTGGCGCTTGCGGGGCCAGGGCTTGCCGGAGTGGCTTCCGGCACACCGGCATATGCCGATCCACCGCCCGGGCTCGCCGTCACCGGCCATGAATCCGGCGTGCGGATCGCGCCGGTAGCCCAGATCCTGGAAGACCCGCAGCGCCGGATGACCGTCACCGAGGCCCGCGCCGCCACCAATGGCTGGCGGGCGATCGACGGCGACACCGTCACCCTTCCGATATCCGGCACCGTGTGGTGGGTGCGCTTCTCGCTGGTCAACACCACCAGCACCACCGTCCGCAGCATCATCGATCTGGGCACCGCCCAACAGGATTATGCCAGTTGGTACGTCCTTGAACCCGACGGCCGACTGCTGCTGGAAAACCACACCGGTGACCGGCTGGCCTTCGACAGCCGGCTGCTGGCGCATCGTGACCTGACCTTGCCGCTGTGGGTGCCGGCGGGCGAGACGCGCGAGATCTATCTGCGCCTCGACAGCCATGACGGTCTGTTCGCGATGATGCCGTTGCGGCTGTACGACCTGTCCAGCTTCTTTGCCGCCAGCACCCGCGAGGGCCTGCTGCTGTCGCTGTTCCACGGCGGGCTGGTCTCGCTGGCGGTGTTCAACCTGCTGCTGTTCATCTCGACGCGCCAGACGCAGATCGGGCTGTATGTCTTGCATCTGCTGGCCTTCCTGCTGGCCGGCGCCAGCTTCCGCGGCTTCACCTTTCAATACCTGTGGCCGGGCAGTCCCGCCTTCCACAACATGGTGACGGTATCCTCGGTCATCCTGGCCTTCGTATCCGGCAGCGTGTTCGTGATGCGCTATGTCCGCCTGCACCGGTATGTATCCCGGATCACCCGCGATGGCCTGCACGGATTGATCCTGCTCAGTCTGGCGGGCATGGTGCCGGCCGCGTTCGGCCATTACTTGACGACGGTGATCTGGACACTGGTCGGGCTGTTTCTGATCGTGGTGGTCTATCTGCTCAATGTCCGGCTGCTGATCCGCGGCGTGCGCGAGGCGCGGTTCACCGTCCCGGCCTTTCTGGCGCTGATCATCGCCGTCACCCTCTATTATCTGCAATTGGGTGGCATCATTCCCAATCTCGGCCTTGCCGTCTGGCCGCTGCTGGTCGGCGCCTCGGTTGAACTGATGCTGCTGGCCTATGGCCTTGCCGATTCCATGAATCAGCAGCGCGAGCGTCGCTTCGCGGCTGAACGTCAGGCCGAAGCCGCCCGCCGCGACATGGCCGAGATTGAACGTCGCGCCGCCCATGCGGCCCGTCATGATGAATTGACCGCGCTGCCCAACCGGCTCCACGCGGAAGAGCGGCTGAACGCCGCGATCGATCGCGGCCGGCCGATTGCCCTGCTGCATCTGGCAATGGGCAATTTCCGCACCGTGAACGAAAGCCTGGGCCATGCCGGGGGCGATGCCGTGCTTCAGCAACTGGCCCGCCGGCTGGAGATCGCCTGCGGACCGCAAAATCTGGCGGCACGCTTGCTGGCCGACGAATTCGCCATCCTGCTGCCCGGCACCGACAGCGATGGCGCCGTGCCGGTCGCCGACCGGGTTCAAAGGCTGTTGGCGGCACCGCTGCAGGTGGCCGGCAGCGACGTCACGGTCGACTGCCGGATCGGAATCGCGGCCTTCCCGGCAGATGGCAGAACGTCTGAGGATCTGTTCAGGCGGGCAGCGATCGCGGTTCAGGATGCCGCACGCATGCCGGGGCGACTGCAGATCTATCAGCAGGGGCGCGACGATGCCTATCGTCGCCGGATCAGCCTGATCCGCGATCTTCGCCACGCCGCCGGCGAGGGTCAGTTCCGGCTACATTATCAACCCAAGATCGATATCCGGACCGGGCAGGTGGTGGCGGCCGAAGCCCTGCTGCGCTGGCAGCACCCGCTGTATGGCACGGTCTCGCCGGCCGAATTCATCCCGCTCGCCGAACACACCGGCAGCACCCGCAGCCTGACCCACTGGGTGCTGGCCGAAGCCACCCGGCAACTGGAAATCTGGGCCGGCCGCGGTTTCGCCATCGGGCTGTCGGTCAATATTTCGGCGCTGGACCTGCAGGATGCCGATCTGGCGCCCTATGTCGACCAGTTGCTGAAGCGGCATGGTGTGGCGGCCGGCCAGTTGACGCTGGAGATCACAGAAAGCGCCGTGATGACCGATCCGGCACATGCGCTGGTCGTGCTGAATGCGCTGAGAGCCTGTGGCGTGGTGCTGTCGGTCGACGATTTCGGCACCGGCTATTCATCGCTCGCCCATCTGAAACGGCTGCCGGTGCAGGAATTGAAGATCGACCAGTCGTTCATCCGGGATCTGAGCGAGACCAGTGACGATGCGGTGATCGTGCGTTCCACCATCGACATGAGCCACAGCCTCAGCCTGAGCGTGGTTGCCGAGGGGGTGGAAACCCTCGACAGCCTGCACCTGCTGGACGTCTGGGGATGCGACATCGCCCAGGGCTATGTCATCAGCCGGCCGCTGCCGCCACAGGCATTCGAGGACTGGTTGACTGAACGCCAGAGCAGGCCGGCCTCAGACGATCAGGGCATTGCCGAGGCCTGAACGCCGGGATCATGCCTGAACGCCGGGATCATGCGCCCCCGGTCATGCAGCCTGGGCTGCAATCAGTTGCGCATAGAGTGCTGCATCGATATTGCCGCCCGACAACACCACGCCAACCCGCCCGCAGCCAGCCAGCCGCCCTGCGGCGGCATCGGCCATGGCACCGGCCAGGGCCGCGGCGCCGGCGCCCTCGGCCAGGTTGTGGGTATCGTCGTGAAAGGCCCGCACAGCCGCGATGATCTGTTGCTCCGGCACCGTCACGAACCGGTCGACACCACGCGCAATGATGTCCAGCGCGAACGGGTCCGGCGCCCGGCAGGCGATGCCGTCGGCAAAGGTCGTGGCCGTGTCGGTGGTGATCCGCCGTCCGGCCGCGAATGACAGCGCATAGGCCGGGGCGCCTTCGGCCACCACACCGATGATCCGGGTCTGAAGCCCAAGCGCATCGCGGGCCCGCACGGCGCCGCAGATCCCCGACCCCATGCCGACCGCCACATACAGCCGGTCCAACGCCGGTGCCGCGCGGAACAGTTCCAAAGCCTGGGTGGCGGCGCCATCGGCGATATCGGGCGACACCGGCGGCACCAGGGCCGCCCGCCCGCCCGCTTCGGCGATCAGCACCGCCGCATGATCGCGCGCCGCCTGATAGTCGATGCCACACTCCACAACCGTCGCGCCCAGTGCCCGCATCGCCGCGTTCTTGTCGGCGCTGTTGCCCAGCGGCACCACGATCGTTGCGGACAGGCCATGGCGGCGGGCGGCGAAGGCAACCGCCTGACCGTGATTGCCACGGGTCGCCGCGACCAGTCCGGTCAGGTCCGGCCGCGACGCCACCAACCGCGCCACATGCACCAGCGCGCCGCGCAGCTTGAACGCGCCGAGGGGGGTGTGGTTGTCGTGCTTCACCCAGGTCTCCACGCCCAGCCGCGCGCTCAGCAGGGGCCAGGCATATTGCGGGGTCGGCGCCATCGCCTCGCCCACGATCCGTGCCGCCGCGTCCAGCGCGCCGGTCTCTGCCTCGGTCTGTGCCTCGATCGGTGCCATGTGTCCTGCTCCCGCCAGACCGTTTTTGTCCTTAGGACAATAATGGTCATATCTGTTCTGTATCAGATAATTATATGCGACACTGTCGCGATATCAGGACACGCCTTTGCGGGCCTGCGGTCAACGCGGCGATTGTCCTGAGGGCAAGATTGAACGGAAAACCGGATCGATGACCATGGGGCGCTCATGACCGTCACAGGAGATGTGCCGAAGGCACAGCTCGACAACTGGCGCGCCGCTGTTGCCGCCGCGCGCGGCGGTGCGGTCTATCGCGCGCTGGCCGATGCGATTGCCGCCGACATCGCGGCGGCGCGGCTGGTGCCGGGAGCGGCGCTGCCGCCCCAGCGCCGGCTGGCCTGGACGCTGGATACCGCCATCGCCACCGTCACCCGCGCCTATGCGGATTTGTCGGCGCGCGGGCTGATCACCGCCGAAACCGGCCGTGGCACCCGGGTCGGGCGCCGGCGCCGCGCCGATGACGGCGTGATCGCCCCAAGGCTGGAGCCGGCCACGCGCGACGCGGGCCCCCGCCGACGGCCGCAGCCGCGCGCCGCCGACGGCGAGGATGGTCGGATGTCGATGACGGCCGATGCGCATGCCGATAGCGCCGGTGGCCCGATCGACCTGTCGCTGGCCCAGCCAGCCGACCCCGCGGCGGCGGCGGCACTCGCCCGGACACTGACCGCGATGGCCGGGTCCGATGGTCTTCTGGCCGGCCTGCTGGCCTATCAGCCGGCACGGGGGGCCGCCCGGCACCGGACGGCGGGCCGGCAATGGCTGGGCCGCGGCGGCTGGCTGCCCGACCCGGAGCGGCTGACGGTGACGGCCGGCGCGCAGCATGCGCTGGTGGTGGCCCTGGCGGCGGTGGCGGCCCCCGGCGACAGCATCGCGGTGGAAAGTCTCGCCAACCCGTCGATCCTGGCCGCGGCCAGGTTTCGCGGCGTGCGCCTGAAGCCGCTGCCGATCGATGCCGAGGGCGCCGATCCGGCGGCGCTGGACCGGATGGCCGCGGAAGATGGCCGGCTGCGCGCGGCGATCCTGCAGCCCAGCCTGCACAACCCGACCGGCGCCACCATGTCGCCCGCCCGGCGCGCGGCGCTGGCGCGGGTGGTGATCGGCCGCGGCCTGCTGCTGATCGAAGACGACGTTCATGCGCCGCTCGGGCTCCCCGGCGCGCTGCCGGCACCGGTGGCGGCGCTGATTCCCGACCGCACCCTGCTGATCGGCAGCCCCTCGAAGGTGCTGGGGCCGGGCCTGCGCACCGGCTGGCTGGCGGCGCCCGCGTCACTCGACGACCGCATCTCGGCCGCACTCTGGGCCTCGGCATGGATGGCGCCGCCGCTGGGGGCCGAGGTCGTCAGCCGCTGGATCGCCGACGGCACGGCCGACCTCCTGACCGCATCGGCACGCGCGGCCAATATCCGCCGCCGCGAGCTTCTGGCCCGGCGGCTGCCCGGGCTGGACATGACCCGGGACCGGGCATGCGCGCAGGCCTGGATCAGGCTGCCGGACGACTGGGATCCCGATCGTTTCGCCGATGCGGCCGAAGCCGCCGGCGTCAGGGTGGCACCGGCCCGCGCCTTCACGGTCGCGCCCACGCCGGTGCCGGTGGCGGCACGGATCTCGCTGGCCGCCGCTCCGGATGATGCGGTCTTCCTGCGGGCCCTCGACCGGCTGGCCGCCCTGCTCGGCACCCGCGTGCCCCATGGCCGCACCCGTCCCATCGCGTGACGCGCTGGCAGACCCTGAAAATAAAAGTCATATTGGTTGAGATCTGCCACACCGCTACGTCGCAATCTCAGCCACAGGGTGTCCGCCGTGACAACAGGTATCCAGGCCCTGCTCGCCTTCCTGCCGATCCTGGTGGCGGGGGTGATGCTGATCGGTCTGCGCTGGCCCGCGCGCCGCGCCATGCCGATCGTCTATATCCTCACCATCGCCATCGCCCTCGGGTTATGGGGGGTCAGCGTCAACCGGGTGATCGCCTCCACCCTTCAGGGGCTGATCCAGACCGCCGGCCTGCTGTGGATCATCTTCGGCGCGATCCTGCTGCTCAACACGCTGAAATATTCCGGCGGCATCGCCGCGATCCGCTCGGGCTTCGCCGCCATCAGCCCCGACCGGCGGGTTCAGGTGATCCTGATCGCCTGGTTGTTCGGGTCGTTCATCGAGGGTGCCTCGGGCTTCGGCACACCCGCCGCCGTGGCGGCCCCCTTGATGGTGGCGGTGGGCTTTCCGGCCGCGGCGGCGGTGGTCTTCGGCATGATGATCCAGTCGACGCCGGTCTCGTTCGGCGCGGTGGGCACGCCGCTGATCGTGGGTGTGCAAACCGGGCTCGACCGGGCGGCGCTGGATGCGCGCCTGCTGGCCGAAGGGTCGGGCTGGGACGCGTTCTTCCGGTTGATCACCTCGGAAGTGGCGATCCTGCATGCGATCTGCGGCACCTTGATGCCGCTGTTCCTGATCATGGTGATGACCCGCTTCTTCGGCCGCAACCGGTCATGGACCGAAGGTCTCTCGATCCTGCCCTTCGCGATCTTCGCGGCCTTCGCCTTCACCATTCCCTATATGCTGGCCGGCGTGTTCCTGGGCGCCGAATTCCCGTCGCTGCTGGGGGGGCTGGCCGGGCTGGCCGTGGTGGCGATGGCGGCCCGTGCGGGCTTTCTGATCCCCCGCGACCGCTGGGATTTCGCCCCGCCCGCCGAATGGCCCGAGGGCTGGATCGGCCGGATCGAGATCCGGCTCGACCAGATCACCGCCCGCCGGATTCCGGTGGCCCTGGCCTGGGCACCCTATGTTCTGCTCGCGATCATCCTGGTGGTCAGCCGCACGGTGCCCGCGGTTGGCGACGCGCTCAAATCGGTGACCTTCGCCGCCCGTGGCATCCTGGGCGAGACCGGTATCAACGGCGATTTCGCGCTGCTTTATCTGCCGGGCGGCATTCTGGTCATCGTCTGCCTGGCGACGCTCGTCCTGCACCGGATGGCGATGGGCGATTTCGGCCGCGCGGTCCGCGACAGCGCCGGCACCCTCGCCGGCGCCGGCTTCGTGCTCATCTTCACCGTGCCGATGGTGCGGGTGATGATCAATTCGGGCGTCAATGCCAATGATCTGGCCAGCATGCCGGTCACCATGGCGCGTTTCGTCGCCGACAGCATGGGCCATGTCTATCCGCTGTTCGCACCCGCCGTCGGCGCCCTTGGCGCCTTCCTCGCCGGATCGAACACGGTGTCGAACCTGATGCTCAGCCAGTTTCAGTTCAGCGTCGCCGAATTGCTGGGCCTGTCGGGCGCGCTGATGGTCGCCGGCCAGTCGGTCGGTGCCGCCGCCGGCAACATGATCGCCATCCACAACGTGGTTGCGGCATCCGCCACCGTCGGCCTTCTGGGCCGTGAAGGCTCGACACTCAGGATCACCATTCTGCCGACGATCTATTATGTGCTGCTGACGGGCGTTCTGCTGCTGCTGGGGTTCCACGGTCTGGGGCTCGGCGACCCGCTGGTCGGCACCACCGGCTGACCGGCATCGCGCGGCGGGGCTGACGAGGCCGTGGCAGCGATGGCATGATAAAGCCGACAAGCCCTCTGCCCCCGGCTGCGCCATCCCGCAGCGGCCGGCCATGAAAGCCCGGATCATGCTTGCCCGCCTCCGCCGATCAGCCGCTGCCGGCGCGATCGCCGCCCTGTTCGTCGCCACGGCCGCCATGGCGCAGCCGGCGCCCGGCGGGGCGCCGTCGATGACCGACGGCCGCGCCGCGCCGGAAGCCGCGACCGGCCGCGCCGCCGCCCGCGCGCCGGTCGTCACCACCCGCACCATGGTTGTGGCCGCCCATCCCCTGGCGGTTCAGGCGGGGCGCGCGGTGCTGGCCGAAGGTGGCAGCGCCGCCGATGCCGCCATCACCGTGCAATTGATGCTGAACCTGCTGGAGCCGCAATCCAGCGGCATCGGCGGCGGGGCCTTCGTGCTCTACCATGATGCAACGGACCGGCATGATGCAGCGATGGGCCGGCTCACCACGCTGGATGCGCGGGAAACGGCACCCGCCACCGCCGGCCCCGACCTGTTCCTGGGCCCCGACGGCGCACCGATGAGCTTCCGCGCCGCCGTGCCCGGCGGGCGATCGGTCGGCGTGCCCGGTGTGCCGGCGCTGATCTTCACCCTGCATGAAAAATTCGGCCGTCTGCCGCTCGACCGCCTGTTCGCGCCGGCGATCGCGCTGGCCGAGGCGGGTGTGCCGGTCTCACCACGGCTGGCCGGCCTGCTCGCCGACCCGCGTTATTCGGCATCGTTGCGCGCCGATGCCGCCGCGACCGCCCATTTCTATCCCGGCGGCGCCCCGGCCACCGCCGGCATGCTGCTGCCCAACCCGGCCTTTGCCGAAACCTTGCGGCTGATGCGCGATCAGGGCCGGGATGCCGTCTATGGCGGACCGGTGGGTGCCGATATCGTGGCCGCGGCCGCGGCACGGGCCGACAATCCCGGGCGCATCGCGGAAGGCGATCTTGCCGCCTATCAGGTGATCGAGCGCAGCCCGGTCTGCGTGCCCTATCATCAGCACAGGGTCTGCGGCATGGGGCCGCCTTCGTCGGGCGGGCTTGCGGTCGGGCAGATTCTGGGCTTGATGGACCGTCTGCCTGTTCAAGCCGACAAGGGGCTGCTCGCCCTGCCCAACGTCACCCTGCTGGCCGAGGCCTCGAAACTTGCCTTCGCCGACCGCGACCGCTGGGTGGCCGATCCGGATATGGTCGATGTGCCAAGCGCCGGCCTGCTCAATCCGGTCTATCTGGACGCCCGCGCCCGCAGCATCGAAGCCGGGCGGGCGATGGATGTACCGGCCCCGTCAGGCATGCCGCCCGGCGCCCGGTCACTGGCGATGGCCGCCGACCGCGGCCGCCACGAGAACGGCACCTCGCACATCTCGATCGTCGACGGCAGCGGCAACGTGCTGTCGATGACCACCAGCATCGAGGGCGCCTTCGGATCGGGCGTGTTCGTGCGCGGTTTCCTGCTCAACAATCAGCTCACCGATTTCTCGTTCCGGCCCGAGATCGACGGCCGACCGGTGATCAACCGGGTCGAGCCCGGCAAACGGCCGCGCAGTTCCATGGCCCCCACCATCGTCTATGACGGCGACCAGCGCCCGGCGATCGTCGCCGGATCGCCCGGTGGCAGCCGGATCATCGGCTATGTCGCCGGCGCCCTGACCGCGATGATCGACCACGGGCTCGATCCCCAGGCGGCGGCGGAACAGCCGCATGTCCTGAACCGCAACGGCCCCACCGAGATCGAGGCCGGCACCGCGGCCGAGGCGCTGATCCCCGGCCTGACCCTGATCGGCGACGACACCGCCACCGCCGAGATGACCAGCGGTCTGAACTTGATCCGCATCAACCGCGATGGCAGCCTGACCGGCGGGTCCGACCCGCGCCGCGAAGGCATCGCCGCCGGTGACTGAGCTGATGACATATCCCGACATGCCGGCCAGCACCGCCCTACATGTCGACATCCGCCAGGGCGACCTGCCGGCACTTCCATCAAACGCTCCGCGCGATGTGGGCGTGCTGATCCGGATCGAGGACGACATGTCGATCCGGATCACCAGTCCGGTCGGCGGCGCCTGCCATCTGGACGCCACCGCCCGCACGGTCACGCTGGACCTCACCGGCGCCACGGATGCCGCCGCCGCCCGCCAGATCTTTCTTGCCGACATGCTGCCAGGGCTGCTCTGTCATCGCCGGGGGTTGCTGCCGGTTTCGGCATCCGCCGTCGAGATCGGTGGCCGGGCCGTGCTCGTCACCGGGGTATCGGGCGCCGGTAAATCCATGGTCGCCGCGGAACTGGTCAGTCGCGGTCACCGCCTTGTCGCCGATGGGGTGGTGGCGATATCGACACGGCCCGGAGCGGCGCCTGGCGCAAAAGCCCTGGTGCTTCCCGGCATCCCGGGGCTGACCCTGCGTGACGATGCCGCCGCCCGCCTGACGGGCAGGCTGGCGACCGCACGCCCGGCCCGGCGGCTGCGCGCCGAGATCCCGCGTGACAGACATTATCCATCAGCGCAGACCGTGGCATCCCTGCCGCTCGCCGCGATCTTCCATCTGTATCAGACCCATGCCGGCCCGCCTCTGGAGCTGACGCCCGTTCGTGGCATGGCGGCCTTCACCACCCTGGAGGCCAGCATCCGGCAGTTGCAGGAAGGCCGGATCCTGCGCCAGCCGCAGCCGATATTCGCAGCCCTCTCCACCCTGCTGGCGCAGGTTGCCGTGTTCGTGCTGCATCACCGCCGCGACTGGTCGGCACCCGTGATCATCGCCGACCGGATCGAGGCAGTGATGTCGGATCGGAGCACCTCATGACGACGCATCGGCATGTCACGGACGGGCCCGGCTTCGTCTGGGTCGTGGCCTATCCGAAATCGGGCAGCACCTGGCTGCGGCTGGCGCTGTGGAGCCTGCGGCACCAGGGGGCCGCGCCCGATTTCCAGGTGCTCGACCAGGGTTGGATGACCATGGCCAGCAACCGGTCGATCTTCGATCGCAGCCTCGGCCTGGACAGCGCGGCACTGACCGACGACGAGATATCGATGCTGCGTCCGGCGGCCTTCGCCCGGCAGGTGGCGCTGGCACCCCAACCCCAGCTTCGCCGCACGCACGAGGCCTGGACATTGACGCCCGACGGCCGGCCGGTATTTCCCCATGAACACACGCGCGGCATCATCTATCTGGTGCGCGACCCGCGCGACCTGGCGATATCCAACGCCTATCACTGGCGGATCGATGTCGATGCGGCAATCACCATGATGGCCAAGGCCGACGCCGCCCTCGATGCCGGTGGTGCCACCCTGTACACCCAGTTGCGCCAGCCCCTCGGGCCCTGGGCGGATCATGTCGAAAGCTGGACCACGGCGCGGGATATCCCCTGCATGGTGCTGCGCTATGAGGACATGCTCGCCGATCCCCACGACGCCTTCGGCCGGGCCGCCGCCTTCCTTAACTGGCCGGCCGATGCGGCAACCGTCGAGGGCGCGGTGCGCGGCACCCGCTTTGGCCGCCTGCAGGCCGCCGAGGACGAGACCGGTTTTGCCAATGCCGTGGCATCCGACCGGCGGTTTTTCAGACGGGGCCGCGCGCAAGTCTGGCGTCACGACTTGAGCCCGTCCCAGGTGGCGTGGATCGAGGCCCGCCACGGCGACGTCATGGCCCGCTTCGGATATCTGTGATCGATCGGCCGTCAAACGAGCCGCCACGGACAGAGCACACGCTTTGCGACTGCGCGGTGCGGCAACACCGTGTTACGGTCGTGGCTACCTGCAGTCATGGCGTCGGCGCGGACACGGACCGCCACGGCAGCGGAACGCTGACGCCGCCTATGCCATCAACCTCATGGAGGCCATCCAGATGACCGACGTCAAGCACACCCACGACACCGGCCAGACCCGCGCATGCTGGCGGAAGCCCCGCCTCACCAGCAAGGCCATGTCTGAAACCGCTTTCAGCGGCACACCTAGTTTTGATGGAAAATACAACGTCTCCTGATCCGTATTCAGGTCAGCCGGTCGATCAGGCCACGCGCCCGGCCAGCGCCTCGGGCACTGGTCCGCCGGTCAGCCAGTCGGCCAGTTCCACCGTATGAACGAAGCAGGCCTCGGGCATGTGGTTGGCAATCTGGGTGAGGCAGCCCAGATTACCGGCCGCCACCACCGTGGCGCCGGTGCGGCGCAGATTGAGGGCCTTCCGCGCCCCCAGCCGCCCGGCCAGTTCCGGTTGCAGCATGTTATAGGTGCCGGCCGATCCGCAGCAGATATGCGGCTCCATCGGCTCATGCGGGGTGATGCCCAGCCGCTTCAGCAGGTCTTTCGGCAGATCGCGGATCTTCTGGCCGTGCTGCAACGAACAGGCGGCATGATAGGCGACCGGCAGATCCGCCGGCATCTGCCGCTGCGGCACAAGCTCCAGCCCCGCCAGCACCTCGGTGATGTCGCGGGTGAGCGCCGCGATCCGGCTGGCGCGCTCGGCATAATGGGCATCGCCGGCCAGAAGATGGCCGTAATCCTTGATCGGCGTGCCGCAGCCCGATGTCGTCACCACGATCGCGTCCAGCCCACCGGCGGATGCATCATCGGCAAGCCGCGCCCAGGCCGACACGTTGCGCCGCGCCTGATCGCGGGCGCGATCGACCAGCCCCATATGCTGCACCAGCGCCCCGCAGCAGCCGGCATCCCGCGCCACCACCACCTCGATGCCATGGCGGGTCAACACCCGGATCGCGGCGGCATTGATCCCCGGCGCCAGCACCTGCTGGGCACAGCCGGCAAGCAGCGCCACCCGGCCGCGGCGTTCACCCAGGGCCGGCCAGATCTGCGGCCGGTCGGTATCGGCGGGGGGCGGCACGGTATCGGGCATCAGCGCCATCATCGCGGTCAATTCCGGTCGCCGGCCCGCAACCAGCCGGTCCAGCCCCAGCCGGCGCGCGATGGTGCCGCCGATCAGCGCCGCGCGGAAACGGCGCGGATAGGGCAGCAGCCGTGCCAGCAGGCCGCGCAGCAGCCGTTCGGGCAATGGCCGGGTATAGGTATCGGCGATCCGCGCCCGCGCCATGTCGGACAGATGCATGTAATCCACCCCCGACGGGCAGGTGGTCATGCAGGCGAAACAGCCAAGGCAGCGGTCGATATGCCGGACGATGTCGGCATTGGCCGGCTCGCCGCGTTCCAGCATGCCCTTCATCATATAGATCCGGCCGCGCGGGCTGTCGCGTTCGTCGCCCAGTTCAAGAAAGGTCGGGCAGGTGGCGGTACAGAAACCGCAATGCACGCAGCGCCGCAGGATGGACTCGGCCTCGGCGGTTGCCGGATCGGCCAGTTGTGCGGCTGAAAAGCTGGTCTTCATGGCTGCTCCCCATTCGCCGCACTAATATCGGCACCGAGATCGGGGGCCTGCATCCGCCCCGGGTTGAACAGGCCGTGCGGGTCGAACCCGGCCCGCACCCGCTCGCTCAACCGTGCAAGAACCGGCGGCTCGGGCTCGAACACCGCCACCCGCCGGCGCAGGGCATCGGAGCCGCGCAGCAGCGTGGCATGGCCGCCGCCCTGCGCCGCGACCACCCGCCGCAGATGCCCGGCACCGCCATCGCCGCCGGTGGCTTCGGGCAGGGCCACCCAGACCAGCCCGCCACCCCAATCGATGAAGCCGCGCGCGTCACCACCCAACAGCGCCGCCGCCAGTACCCGCGCCCCCGACGCCGGCGGCACCGACAGCCGCCACACCGCCTCACCCGGTTGCGGGTTCAGAACCTCGGCCACCTCGGCGATGCGCCGCCACAGCGGGCGGGTCGCCCCGGCGGCCAGAACCCTGGTGCCGGCGGTGCCGATGCCGGCATCGCCCGCGCGCGCGATCCGGTCGGCCAGCGCCCCGTCGGGCCCCTCGAAGCGGACCAGCAACACGCCCTCCGCACCTTCTGTCAGATCACCCGCCAGCGCCGCCGGCAGCCAGGCAAGACCGGTCGGCTCAAGCGGCCCGATCTGCAGGCGGGTCATGGCGGCAACCGCCATGTCGGCCGCTGCCGGCACCACCAGCGTCACCATATCCTCAGGCGCCGGCAGCACCTTCAGGGTCAGTTCGGTCATCAGCGCCAGCGTGCCGAAGCTGCCGGCGATCAGCTTGGGCAGATCATAGCCGGTGACGTTCTTCACCACCTTGGCGCCGGCCTTGAACCGTTCGGCGCGGCCGCTGATCGCGCTGAAGCCCAGCAAGTGATCGCGGGCGCCGCCGGCGCGGATCCGCCGCGGCCCGGCCATGCCGGCGGCGACCGTGCCACCGATGGTGGCAGAGGCATCGCCGGTTCCACTCAGACTGCCGGTTCCACTCAGACTGTCCGCGCCGCACAGGACCGCGAAGCCGGGCGGTTCGAAGGCCAGCATCTGGCCCCGGCCCGCCAGCAATGCCTCCACCTCGACCAGCGGTGTCGCCGGCCGCAGGCTCAGCATCAGTTCCTCGGGCTGATAATCGACGATGCCGGCCAGCCCCGACAGATCCAGCCGCACCGGCGCCACGACCGGCCGGCCGAACCCGGCCTTGCTGCCGCCGGCATGGATCGCCATCGGCCGTCCTGCCTTGACGGCATCGGTCACCACCGCCAGAAGCCCGGCCTCGTCATCGGGCCGCATCGGACCGCATCCTGTGCTCATGGCTCAGAACCTCGGCAGATGGGCATGGGGCAACTGGCCCTTGTGAACATGCATCCGGCCCAGTTCCGCGCAGCGATGCAGGGTCGGGAACACCTTGCCGGGGTTCAGCAGCCCGTCGGGGTCGAAAGCACATTTCAGCCGCTGCTGATGGGCCAGATCGGCATCGTTAAACATCTCGCCCATCAGATCGCGCTTCTCGATCCCCACGCCATGCTCGCCGGTCAGCACGCCGCCAAGACGCACGCAGGCTTTCAGAATCTCGGCCCCGAACGCCTCGGCCCGGTCCAGCTCGCCCGCCGCATTGGCATCATACAGGATCAGCGGATGCAGATTGCCATCGCCGGCATGAAACACATTGGCGCAGCGCAGGCCATAGGTCCGGGTCAGCCCGGTGATGATCTCCAGCATCTCGGGCAGCCGGCCGCGCGGGATGGTGCCATCCATACAGTAATAATCGGGCGAGATGCGCCCCACCGCCGGGAAGGCCGCCTTGCGACCAGCCCAGAACCGCTGACGTTCAGCCTCGCTCCCGCTCTCGCGCAATGTGCTGGCGCCGCAGTCGCGGGCAATGCCGGCCACCCGCGCGATCAGCGCCTCGACCTCGGGCCCCGGCCCGTCGAGTTCGGCGATCAGCAGCGCCTCGACATCCAGCGGATAACCGGCATCGCAGAACGCTTCCGCCGCATGGATCGCGTCGCGGTCCATCATTTCCAATCCCGCCGGCACGATGCCGGCCCCGATGATCCGGGCGACGCAGGCGCCGGCATCGGCCACCGCCGGAAAGCCGATCAGCAGGGCACGCACCGTCTCAGGGCGCGGCAGCAGGCGCACCGTCACCTCGGTCACCACCCCCAGCAGCCCCTCCGACCCGGTCAGCACGCCCATCAGGTCATAGCCGCCGGCATCCATATGCCGGCCGCCCAGCCGCACCACGCTGCCGTCGATCAGCACCACCTCCAGCCCCAGAATATTGTTGGTGGTGACACCATATTTCAGGCAGTGCACGCCGCCGGCATTCTCGGCGACATTGCCGCCGATCGAGCAGGCGATCTGGCTGGACGGGTCGGGCGCGTAATACAGCCCGTGGGCGGCGACGGCGGTGGTGATCGCCAGATTGGGCACGCCCGGCTGAACCACGGCACAGCGGTTGTCCAGATCGATGTCGAGGATGCGGTTGAACCGCCCCAGCCCCAGCAGCACCCCGTCGGCCAAAGGCAGCGCCCCGCCCGACAGCGAGGTGCCGGCGCCGCGCGGCACCACCCGGATGCCGCGACGGCCGCAGATCCGCATCACCGCCGCCACTTCCGCGGTATCGGCGGGCAGCACCGCCACCATCGGCTTCTGGGCATAAGCGGTCAGGCCGTCATTTTCATATGCCTCCAGCCCGGTCTGATCGGCGATCACCGCCGCCGGTCCCAGCAGCGCCGTCAGTTCGGCGATCAGATCGTCGCGCTGGGCAAGAGAGGTCGCGTCGGGGGCTGGCATATGCATCGGTGCCGTCTCCTCAAGGGCGCGCATCCGCACGCTGCATCAGGCATCAGGTGCATCAATATAGGCGTCCGTCACGCCGCTCGCACGCAAAACAACCGGAACGCAAAACGGCCGCGATCCGAAGATCGCGGCCGTTTTGTTCGATCACGCCCGCCACACATGGTGTGCAGCGGCATCATCACAAGTCCGGCACAGTGCCGGCAGATCCGATAGACGGATCAGCCCTGGCGGCACTTCATGCGCGGGTTGGACTTGTTGATGACGAAAACGCGGCCCTTGCGGCGCACGACGCGGCAGTTCTTGTCGCGCTTCTTGGCGCTCTTCAGGGAGTTGATCACCTTCATCGGTCTGGTTCCTCGCGGGTTCACGCGCCCTTGGGCACTGCCCCGGGCTCCTCCTCAGGCGAAAAGTGGGCGGAGGATATCGACGGCCCCCTGCCCTGTCAACGCGGAACCGCCCTTGATCGCATGATGGCGGCAATGCCACGCGCGGGCAGGACGGTCAGCGCCCCACCCGCCTGGCATAGACGCGATAGACCTTCAGATGGCCGCGCTCGATCAACGTCGCGCGGCAGGCCCACATCTCGATTTCTTTCAACAGGGCGCGCCGGAAGCCGCGGGTCATGTTGCCACCTTCGAGCCGGCGGGCGAAATCCGCCCAGCCACGCCGGATCAGCCGGTGCATCAGCTCGCTGATGTCGTCGCGGATCCGCACATCCAGCTTCAGCGCCTCCATCGCCTCCATGGCGTCGTCCAGGCTCCACGGCTGAGGCGTCACCGGCTCCACCCCGGCCCACAGCCGCAGGTCCGGAATGACATAGCCGGGCTTGGGCAGCATATAGTCGGTGAACAGCAACTGGCCCGATGACGGCTTCAGAGCCCCCGCCAGATCGCGGATCAGCTTGGGCTTGTCGGGCAGCACGAACAGGGCTTCGCGGCTGATCACGGCATCATAGGCATTGGGCTTCAGCTTGCTTTCAACCGCGTCGAAATGCTGCACCGGTGCCTTCCGGCCCAACCCCGCGCGGTTCGAATAGTCGTTGCCGCGCTCGGCCAGCAGCGGATCGGGCTCATATCCCATGACCCAGGCATTGGTCTGGGCCACGATCGCCCGTGGCACGCCGCCAAGGCCCGCGCCAAGGTCCAGCACCTGCATGGAACTGTCGAGCCCCAGCGGCCGGATCAGCTCGTCGACCAACTCGGGGCCACCCGGCTGAATGAAGCCCTCCCCCCACAGATGCTCGGCAACCGTGATCCGGTCGGTGGTCCAGAGCGGCCCCTTGCTGCGCTTGCCCACCACCGAATTGTCGTCCGGTGGCGGATCGACCAGATTGACCAGGTCAAGGATCGGCAGTACCGGGGTCGGGGCGGGCAAAGCCAGGACCGGTTGATTGCGCTTTTGCCACCAGCCCAGGAAGCGTTGCCGCAATCCGGGCCGTGAGGGCTTCCGCCGCGCTGATCGTCGCGCCATGCGTCACTGGGTCTCCGTGCCTGTCATCTGCCCCGTCCCGGCCACCATCCCTGGCGGCACCGACAGCATAGACGCCGAAGGGCGGTCCACTCAATCGCGGACCGCCCTTCCATCGCACAAGAACATGCGCGCCGCCACCTGCAAACGCGGCAGGCATGGCCGGTGGCCGGCCATGCCTGCCTTGAAGGCTACAGCTGCGCGGCCAGTTCCTCCTTCTTGACCTTGCCGGTCGCCGTCATCGGCAGGGTCAGGACGATCCGGAACTCCGGCACCTTGTAGATCGCCATGGATTTGCGGCACCAGGCGTCCAGCACATCGGCGGTGATCCCCTCGGCGCGGTCGGGATCCAGCCGCACGAAGGCCACCGGCACCTCGCCCTTGTCGGCATCGGGCCGGCCGATCACGGCGCTGCCGGCAATCGCCGGATGCTGGCCCAGCAGGGTCTCGATCTCGGACGGGAACACGCTCATGCCCTTGACCTTCAGCATCTCCTTGCGCCGGCCCAGATAGCGGAAGCTGCCATCGGGCTCGACCACGCCGATATCGCCGGTGCGCAGCCAGCCGCCGGCGACCAGGCTGTCGGCCGTCGCCTGCGGCTTGTTCAGATAGCCCTTCAGCAGCGACGGCCCGCGGATCAGCACCTCGCCCTCGACCCCCAGATCCTTCAGGGCGCCGGTCTCGAAATCGCAGATCTTGATCTCGGTGCCCGGCACCGGGAAGCCGCAGAACACCGGCGCCGATTTCAGGTCGTAGTCATCGGTCTGCATGCCGGTGGTGAAGGTGTCGGAGGTATGGGTTTCGGTCATGCCATAGGATGTCTCGCGCAGCACCAGCCCGGTGAGGTCACGCCAGCGGCGGCGGAATTCGGGGTTCAGCTTCTTCACGAACGAGATGGTGGTGGTCGATTTCAGCGACGACAGATCGCGCGCGGCGATATCCGGCCGGTCCATCAGCTCGACGATGTTGTCCATGATCATCGAGGCGCGGCTGACCTTGCAGCGCTCGATCGCCGCCAGCACCGCCTCGGCATCCCACCGCGCCAGCAGCACCATGGTCGATCCGGTGAACACCGGCAGCAGCACGCCCAGATTCTCGCCCGCGATCCAGAACACCGGCAGGAAGTTCAGCAGCACGTCGCTCTCGTCGCCCGGCGCCACGAAACTCGCCGACGCGGCCGAGGTATAGACCATGTCGCGCTGGGTGTGGATGCAGCCCTTGGGCATACCGGTGGTGCCGCCGGTATAATTGATCGCCGCCCAGTCATCCAGCTTCGCCACATGATCGGGCCTGCGGCCGGTTTCGGCCTCCAGCACCTCGATCAGCCGGCCATCGGCGCCGGGGCAGTCGCGGGGGGCCGCGAACAGGCCCGCGGGCGGCGGCAGCAGCGGTTCGCCATCCGGCGCCATATCGGCAAAGGACGTCACATAGACCCGCTCCAGCGACGTCCTGCCGCGCACCGCCTCGACCAGCGGATACAACTGGTCCAGCACCACGATCAACCGCGCGGCGGTGTCGTTCAGCTCATAGGCCAGTTCCAGTTCCTTGAACATCGGATTGACCGGCACATGGATGCAGCCGGCCTTCAGGATGCCATAGAACGCGATCAGGAATTGCGGGCAGTTGGGCAGGAACACCGCCACCCGGTCGCCGGGCTTGAAGCCCAAGGTCGCCAGATGGGCGGCGAAACGGTCCGACAGCCGGTCCAGATCGCCGAAACTCAGCACCCGGCCATAGAAATTGATCGCCGGCTTGTCCGGGTTGGCCTGGGCGCGCCGGGTCAGATAATCGCTGATCGGGATCTCGCCCAGCGGATACTGCGCCGCGCGCGGCAGGCCTTCCGGCCAGCGGGCGGCACGCAGGGCCGCGACATGGGTGAGATAGGCTTCTTCATCCGCGAAGCTCGTCTGAACGGGCTGGGTCTGAACAGGCTGGGCTTCGGCAGCGGTGGATGCGGGCATCAGGGCCTCCGGGGACGGCGATCAGGTCTTGCGGTGACGGCAAATCACGCCACAGACACCCGAACACGCATCCGTGTCAGAGGGTTCCCGTGGACGTTTCAACTCCCGCGCAGCGGCTGTCGGTCATCTCCCGATGAATGCGGAGGAATGTGCAAGGCATCATTCCGCCCACACCCGGCCCGGCCACACCCGGCCCGTCCGCACTCAAATCTTCGGTGGCAGATCGCACCGCGCGCAGGACAAGTGAACCATCGCCTCCGGCGTAATTCAAACGTTTATTTGATTGCGCTGAAACCATCGCTCATAATTCGGGCGAAACAAGAATGATTCCGTCTGGAGCATGGACAGGGCGCCCTCCCCCGGTGGCCCGCCGCCAGCCCGGCGGGACGATGGAGGCATACGCGAAGATGAGCTGGGAACCCGAGATCGAGGAACTGCGCCGCCGCCAGCAGATGGCCGGCCAGATGGGCGGCGTCGACAAGGTCGCCCGCCACCACGCCAATGGCAAACTGACGGTGCGCGAACGGGTGGCAAGCCTGCTCGACCAGGGCAGTTTCAACGAAATCGGCTCGGTCAGCGGCCGCGGCAGCTATGACGCCGACGGCAATCTGCTGGACCTGTCGCCGGCCAATTTCATCTATGGCCGCGGCCGCATCGATGCCCGCCCGGTGATGGTCGGCGGCGATGATTTCACCGTGCGCGGCGGCGCCGCCGATGCCGGCATCTTCGAAAAGCAGGTCCAGTGCGAGAAGATGGCCAATGAATACCGGATGCCGCTGGTCCGGCTGATCGACGGCACCGGCGGCGGCGGCTCGGTGAAGTCGTATGAAAGCATCGGCCATACCTATGTGCCGGCCAATCCGGGCTGGGACATCGTGGTCGCCAATCTGGCGACCGTGCCGGTGGTGTCGCTGGCCCTGGGGTCGGTGGCGGGACTTGGCGCCGCGCGCACCGTCGCCAGCCATTATTCGCTGATGGTGAAGAACATCTCGCAGATGTTCATCGCCGGCCCGGCGGTGGTGGCGCGGGCGGGCGAGACCCTGACCAAGGAAGAACTGGGCGGGGCGATGATCCACGCCAAGGCCGGCGCCATCGACGACGTGGTCGACAGCGAGGAAGAGGCCTTCGCCCGCACGCGGAAATTCCTGTCCTATCTGCCGTCCTCGGTCGACGAGCTGCCGCCGCGCACCGACCCGGTCGACGACCCCGTCCGCCGCGACGACTGGCTGATCAAGGCGATACCGCGCGAACGCCGCCGGGTCTATGACATGCGTCGCATCGTCCGCTCGGTGGTCGATACCGACAGCTTCTTCGAGATGGGCAAGATGTTCGGGCGCTCGGCGATGACCGGTCTGGCCCGGATCGACGGCTGGCCGGTGGCCGTGCTGGCCAGCGACCCGTATTTCTATGGTGGTGGCTGGACCGCCGATACCGCACAGAAGGTGGTGCGCTTCGTCGATCTGGCCGATACCTTCCATCTGCCGGTGGTGCATCTGGTCGACATTCCGGGGTTCCTGATCGGCCTGGATGCCGAGAAGACCGCCACCATCCGCCATGGCGCCCGCGCGCTCTCAGCCGTCTATCAGGCCCGGGTGCCATGGTGCACGATCGTGGTGCGGCGCGCCTTCGGGGTTGCCGGCGCCGCGATGACCAACCACACCCGCGCCCGCTTCCGCTATGCCTGGCCGTCGGGCGACTGGGGCTCTCTGCCCATGGAAGGCGGCATCGAGGTCGCCTATCGCGCCGAACTCGACAGGGCCGAGGCGGCGAACCCCGAAGGCGGCCGCGAGGCGCTGATGGCCGAGATCACCGAACGGCTGGAAGGGGTCCGCTCGCCCTTCCGCAGCGCCGAGGCGTTCTCGATCGAAGAGATCATCGACCCGCGCGATACCCGTGCCCGGCTGACGGAATTCGCCAATCTGGCGGCACCGCTGCGCAAGCCCGGCTTCCGTTCGGCCGGCTTCAGGCCCTGACCGCCCGGCCTCCGGCCCTGACCGCCCGACCTCAGGACACGCGCCGTCACTGAACTTTCGCGGATGTGGCCGCAGGTCAACCCGCGACGTTTGGCCCCGGCCTCGCCATATACTGTATCCACGCCCCCCGGATGATGCCTTCGGCGCGGCCGGCGTCATCCGGGGGCCCCTTCAGTGGATACGGAGCCTCATGGACCAATCCCACCTGCGCGGCTGCCTGGAGTTCATCCGGCAGACCGAAAAGCTCAAAGACGTGCTGCGCAATTCCCACACCGCGACCGGCCGCCATGAAAGCACGGCGGAGCACACCTGGCGGCTGTGCCTGATGGCGATGCTGTTTGCCCCCGATCTTCCGGGCATCGACCCGACCCGGTTGCTGAAGATCTGTCTGGTGCATGATCTGGGCGAGGCGATCAGCGGCGATATTCCGGCCATCCACCAGACCGCCGGCGACGACAAGGCCCGCCGCGAGCGCCAGGATCTGATCACCCTGCTGGAACCGCTCGACCCCGACCGTCGTGCCGAGTTCCTGGCCCTGTGGGATGACTATGATGCCGCCGCCTCGCCCGAGGCCCGTATCGTCAAGGGCCTCGACAAGCTGGAGACCATCATCCAGCACAATCAGGGCCTGAACGCCCCCGATTTCGACCACCGTTTCAATCTCGACTATGGCCGCCGCTATACCGACGCCCATCCCCTGCTCGCCAGCCTGCGCCGGCTGGTCGATGACGACACGCGCCGGCGCATCGACGGCTGAACCGCGCCTCGCCTATGCCGGCGCCAGCACCGCATCGACCATCGCCAGCAGCGCCGCCCCGTCGGCCCCGTCGCAGGCCTGGACCGACATGCCCTGAATGACCGCGCCATACAGCCGGGCCAGGGCCATGGCATCGGTGCCGGCCGGATATTCGCCAACGGCGATGCCCTGGCGGATGCGGTCGGCGACGGCCTCGATCGTGGCCCGGCGCAGGCGCGCCGCTTCCGCCGCGACCGCCTGATGGTCGGGCGCCGCCGCGACCAGGGCGGTCGATATCAGGCAACCGGCCGGATGGCTGGCATCGGTGAAGGCAAGCGCTGTTTCGCGCAACAGGCGCGCGATCGCGCCACGCGCGGTGGGCTCGCCCTGCAGCGCCGCCATGGTGAACAGGCCGGGACCGGTGCGATACAGCGCCAGCACCGCGCGATACAGCGCCTCCTTCGAGCCGAAGGCGGCGTACAGGCTGGGCGGCGTGATGCCCATGGCCGCGGTCAGATCGGCGATCGAGGTTCCCTCATAGCCGCGTTCCCAGAACAGCCGCATCGCGGTGGCCAGGGCCGCGTCGCGATCGAAGCCGCGCGGCCGGCCGCGACCGGCGCGGCCGGTGGCCGGTGGGCTCTGAGCATTTTTCATAGCGATCCCTAAACAAATGATTGCGACGCCTGCCTGCCCGGTTATTAATATAGCGACTGCTAATTAAATGGAGAAGCGCCATGCGCATGATCTCGTCCGTGGCGGCCACCGCCGCGGTGATGCTGCCGCTCGCCTTGAGCACGGCCGGGGCAGCCATGCCCACCGAGGCCGATCCGGCGCTGGCCGGCCGGCTGGATGCGGTTGTCGATGCGGCGGTCGCCGAGGGGCGGATCGCCGGCACCGTGGTTCTGGTCGCCCATGACGGTCGGCTGGTCTATCACCGCGCCGCCGGCCATCTGGATCGCGAGGCCGGCATCCCGATGCCCGAGGACGCGGTCTTCCGCTTCGCATCGGTCAGCAAGCCTTTCGTTGCCGCCGCCGTACTGGCCCTGGCCGATGCCGGGACCGTGGCGCTGGATGCGCCGGTGACGCGTTACCTGCCCGGCTTCCGGCCACGTCTTGCCGATGGCACCGCGCCGGTGATCACGCTCCGCCACCTGCTGTCTCATACCTCCGGGCTCAGCTATGGCTTTTTCGAGCCGGCGGACGGCCCCTATCACCGTGCCGGTGTCTCGGATGGC
Organism: Tistrella arctica; assembly: GCF_039630945.1. Lineage (NCBI taxonomy): Bacteria > Pseudomonadati > Pseudomonadota > Alphaproteobacteria > Geminicoccales > Geminicoccaceae > Tistrella > Tistrella arctica. The sequence continues at coordinate 21,827 of NZ_JBBKTV010000020.1, read as the reverse complement.
ATGGATCAGCCGGGGCCGTCGCTGGCCGACAATCTGGACCGGCTGGCCTCGGTGCCGCTGATCTTCGCGCCCGGCACGGGCTGGCGGTATTCGCTCGGCATCGACGTCGCCGGGGCCGCGATCGCCGCCGCCACCGGCGAGCCCCTGCCCGATCTGGTCCGGCGGCTGGTGACGGCGCCGCTGGGCGCCACCGATACCGGCTTCAGCGTTGCCGATACAACCCGGCTGGCGGTGCCCTATGTCGACGGCGTGCCGGTGCCACGGCGCATGGCCGAGCGTGAAGATCTGGCCTTCGCGGCCAGCGCGATCACCTTCGCGCCCGACCGCGCCCTCGCCCCCGATGCTTATCCGTCAGGCGGCGCCGGCATGGCCGGCACGGCGGCGGATGTCCTGGCACTGCTGGAGGCGATCCGCCAGGGCGGCGCGCCGGTGCTGACACCCGCGGGCGCAGAGGCCTTCACCAGCCCCGCCACCGGCGATCTGCCGATCGACGTCACCGGCCCGGGCTGGCGTTTCGGGCTTGGCGCATCGGTGCTGACCGATCCGGCACTCGCCGGCAGTCCGCAAAGCCCCGGAAGCTGGAGCTGGGGCGGCGTCTATGGCCATAGCTGGTTCGTCGATCCGGTGCGGAAACTGGTGGTGGTGGCCATGACCAACACCACGCTTGCCGGCATGACCGGCGCCTGGCCCGATGCACTGCGTGACGCGGTCTATGCCACCGGCGAATGATCCTCACCCGCCAGGCCGGCGACGCCGACCGTGCGCCGCACCACATCCTCAATGGTATCTCCGTCGTCGATCGCCAGCCGCTGATCGATGATCAGACAGGCCAGCCCGTGAACGATCGCCCAGCGGGCACGGGCGAGATCGCGCTGAACACCGGCGGCGAGTTGCGCATGCGCATGCGCCGCCGCCGGCTGCAACCGCGCCTTCTGCGTCGCATCCATCGGACCGAACATCAACCGGAACAGGCCAGGGTTCTTGCGGGCGAAGCCTATATAAGCCATGGCCTGTGCCAGTGATCGGCCCTCAGCATCAACCCCGGCCGCTGTCAGAGCATCGGCCAACCGGTCGAACCCCTGGGCCGCCAGTTCCGCCAGCAGCGCCTCCCGGTTGTCGAAATGGCGATAGGGCGCCATGGCCGACACACCGGCGCGGCGCGCCACCTCGCGCAGCGCCAGCCCGCCATGGCCGTCTTCCTCAAGCACAGCATGGGCCGCGGCAAGCAACCGATACCGCAGATCAGCCGTTTGATCGGTTTGGTTTTTTTCCATTGACCCCATCGGATGCCGGCCTACTGTTTACAGTGTAAACAATACGCCACCCCATGGCCATCGGTTGATGGTCCAGCCTTCTGATGCGGGATGAACCGGTCCGATGCTCACCGTCCATCATCTGAACAATTCCCGGTCGCAACGCGTGCTCTGGCTGCTGGAAGAGCTGGGCGTGCCTTACGAGATCAAACCCTATCAGCGTGATCCTGAGACCATGGCGGCGCCTGCATCGCTGAAGGCCATCCACCCGCTGGGCAAGTCACCGGTGATCACCGACGATGCCGGCGCGCTCGGCCAGGTGACGATCGCCGAGACCGGCGCGATCATCGACTACATTCTGGACCAGTATGGCGATGGCCGCCTGATCCCGCCGCCCGGCACCCATGACCGCCTGCGCTGGCGCTATTGGATGCATTATGCCGAAGGCTCGGCCATGCCGCTTCTGGTCATGAAGCTGGTGTTGAAAGCCTCGGCCACCAAGGCGCCGGCGCTGATGCGGCCGATGGTCCGGCCGGTGGTGGGCGCCATCCTGAAAGCCTTCGTCGACCCGCGGCTGTCCACCCATCTGGACTTCTGGGAAACCGAGCTGGGCCGCAGCACCTGGCTTGCCGGCGACAGCTTCACCACCGCCGACATCATGATGAGCTTCCCGCTCGAAATCGCCGGATCGCGGATCGATTTCGGCAGCGGCAAGCCCAATGTCGAAGGCTTCGTGCGCCGCATCCATGACCGGCCCGCCTATGCCCGCGCGCTGGAACGCGGCGGCCCCTATGCCTATGCGGCCGACTGACCGGCACGGGTCCGCCACAAGAAAAGAGCCCGGCATCACGCGGGATGCCGGGCTTGCGCCTCACTCCATCCAGGCAATGTCGGTGATCGGTGCCGGGGCGCCATTGATCATGCCGGCGGATGTGGCCTTCCCGGTCATCAGGTCGACCGAATAGAGCCTGCCGCCATTGACCAGCCAGGCGGTATTGCCACCCATCCCGTCAGCCACGATGTTGAAGGCCATCGGCCGGTCGACGGTCAGACCCAGCTTGCCCACGGCCTGGAGCACGCCATCATTCGGGGGCGACTGCTTGATCAGCGCACCGATGGTGGCATCGATATCATAGAGCGCCGTGGCCTCGGCTTTCCGGCCGTTGACTGAATTGGTATAGGCGCCGGCGATGATGTCGGGGGCCTCACCCTTATGCATATCGCTGTATTTCAGCCCGCCATCGACCACCGCCTTGCCATCATCGACATTGACGCGAAGATTGGTGCCGTCCGGCGTCATCACCCGCAGCCGGTCGGCGGCCGGGTTGAAATCGACCGTGATGCCCGTCACCCCGGTGAGTTTTTCCGACAGGGTCGATTTCACCATGGCCATGCCGGTCATCGGGTCGACGGTCACGATACGGCCATCGGTCGCCAGGCCCCAGAGCATGCCATCGGCCGGGCGGACATCGATGCCGACAAGGCCCGGAACGCCTGACACCGTCGCGGTGGCGGTGACCATGCGGGTCGCGGGGTCGATGGTGACGAGCGTCTTGTCGCCGGCAAGTCCGATCAGCGACGCGGCCATGGCCGGCATGGCCGCCATCATGGTGGTGGCGGCGGTCACCAGGGCCGCGTTGCGCAATCTGCGATAGGTCGAGGTCATCTCGGCGTCTCCCTGTGGGGTCGGGGGGCGTCGGGGGCGCGATCATCGCGCCGCTTCACCCGTCAGGAGAGCTACGCCGCCACAGCGTGAACCGGATGCGGCCCGCGTTGAAAATCCTGTGTTCGAAAAAATCTGCGGGCCGGCCCCGCCCTCGCAGCCGTGCCCCGCCCTCAATCCCGTGCCGCCTCATCCGCCAGGCGCGCCCGCAAGGCAGTCTTCAGCACCTTGCCGTAATTGTTCTTGGGCAGGGCATCGACGAAGACATAGCGCTTGGGGCGTTTGAACCGGGCGATCCTGTCCAGGCACAGCCGGTCCAGCGCCGCCGCGTCGACGCCCGCGCCATCCGCCACGACGAAGGCCACCACAACCTCGCCCCAATCGGCGTCGGCGGCACCGATCACCGACACCTCGGCCACCGCCGGATGGTCCAGCAGCACCTCTTCCACCTCACGCGGATAGATGTTGCTGCCGCCCGAGATGATCACGTCCTTGGACCGATCCTTCAGCGTCAGATAGCCCTGCGCATCCAGCGCGCCCATATCGCCGGTGAACAGCCGGCCGTCGCGCAGCGTCCGGGCGGTGGCATCGGGATCGCGCCAATAGCCGGCCATCACGCTGGGGCCGGCGGCGGTGACCTCGCCGGTCTCGCCCACGGGCAACGGCCGGCCGCTCTCGTCGACCACGCCGACATCCACCAGCCATTGCGCCGGCCCCGCCGATGCCAGCCTTGCCCGGCCGGCCTCGTCATCAGGCTGAAGATGGGCGTCGCGGCCAAGGGCGGTGATGGTCATCGGGCTTTCGCCCTGGCCATAGATCTGGGCCAGACGCGGCCCCAGCCGCGCCAGCGCGGCGGTCTTGTCGGCCAGATACATCGGCGCGCCACCATAGATGATGGTCTTCAGGCCCGGCAGCGGATCGTCGCTGTCCGCCACCGCCGGATGGTGGATGAAGCGATGAACCATGGTCGGTGCCGCGAACATCGACACCCGCCGGTGGCGGCCGAACAGCCGCACCAGTTCGTCGGGCTCGAAGCCACGGCTTTCCGGAATGATCTGCCCGGCCGCCCGGGCCAGATGGGGAATGATATACAGCCCGCTGCCATGGCTCATCGGTGCCGCGTGCAGTACCCGGTCGCCGGGCAGAACCGGATCGACGTCGATCAGATGACAGGCGGTCATGGCCAGCAGATTGGCGTGGGTGAGCATCGCGCCCTTGGGCCGGCCGGTGGTGCCGCTGGTATAGAACAGCCAGGCCAGATCATGCGGGCTCACCGGCGCCTGGGCCAGCGGATCGCGCGCCACCAGCCGGGCGTAATCGGCATCATCGATCGACAGGATATGCGGCGCCGGGCTGATCGCGCCCGCGGCCATCTCCACGGTGGCGGCAAGCTTGCCGTCGGTGAACACCACCGCCGCCCCGGAATGCTCAAGGATATAGGCGATTTCGCGGGCATGCAGCTTGGCGTTCACCGGCACCGCCGCCAGCCCCGCCCGCCAGCAGGCGAACAGGATCTCGACATAGGCCGGGTCGTTGCTCATCGCCACGGCCACCCGGCTGCCGGGTGTCAGCCCCAGATGATGGCGCAGACCATGTGCCAGCCCGGCCGCCCGTCGCGCGAGCGCGGCGTGATCGGCCACCACCACGTCGCCGCGGATCAGTGCCGGCAGATCGCCATGAAGGTTTGCGGCACGGGTGAGCAGATTGCCGAGATGCATGAACGTCGCGTCCTTCCGTGGTGGCGGCCGTGGCGGATCAGGCTAGCGCAGCCGGGACCCCGCGTCGATCCGGCGGCACATCATACGGAACGCCACCGCGATGCAGCACAAGAGAGCGGATTGGCTTATGGAGAACGCGTTATTTCAAACGTTCAATTGACGCCTTGGAAATTTTAACGTAGACAGAAGCTGCGCTTGCGAAAGGATCGGTCAGGAAACACGGCATACACTGCCGGAAACTGCCCGCCCCCTGCAAACGCCCCCTGATGACACGGCATTCGGCGGCGCACGCTGCGTCTCCCCGGCAGATACGCCGCCGTAGCTCATCCGTGGCCGGTCCCCCTCCTCCCCCCTTGAGTGAGCGGACACGGATGCAGTCCTGGACGCCCGGCCATCTGGCCCGGGCGTCCATTTTTTTTGGGGGAAACATCACACGCGATCAGACGATCGGCGCCGTCAGGCCGGCAACCCGCACACTGCCGCCGGGCTCGGCATCGAAGCTCGCGCGGATCAGGCTGGGCCGGCCCATATCCTCGCCCTGGGTGATCTCGATCGTGCCCGCCTCCAGCCAGTGGATCTCGCGCAGATAGCCCGCCAGGGCCGCGGCGGCGGCGCCGGTTGCCGGGTCTTCATAGGCGCCGCCGATGGCGAAGAAATTACGGGCGTGGAAGCGGGTATCGGTTTCGGCGTGGATGAAGCTGAAGGTCACCAGCGACTGTTCGGCCTGAAGCGCCGCCCCGCGCGCGAAATGATAGCCCAACTGCGACAGGCGCCGCCGCGACGCCAGCGCCACCACCATATGATTGGCGCCGCCATGGATCAGCCGCACCGGCAGGCGGTGGTCCAGATCGGCGGCGGTCAGGCCGAATTCATCCAGCACCGCCCGGATATAGCCATCGGGCAACAGGCGGGTGCGGGTGGGTGGCGATTGCAGGGCGGCGGCCCAGCCCGTGTCACCGGCGGCCATCGCCTCCACCGTGATCCGCGCATGGTTCAGCGCCAGCGGATAAATCCCGGCGCCGAACCGGCGGCCCAGGGCCGCACCCAGCGCGATGGTGGCATGGCCGCAGAACGGCACCTCCTGCCGGGGCGCGAAATAGCGCACCCGCCACCCGTCATCGAGCGGCAGCAGGAAGGCGGTTTCCGAATAGCCGAGGCCGCTTGCCACCGACAGCATCCGCGCCTCGTCGGGCATGCTGTCCACGAACACGACGCCGGCAGGGTTGCCACCGGCGGCACCCTGTGCCGCATCGGGGGTGAAGGCCGAGATCTTCATGATGTCCATGCGCACCTGTCCTCATCCTCTGCCGGGCGGCCCGGCATCCGTCATGTTCCGGGTCACACCGTATGAGCGTGACACTTGGCCCACAATCGGAATAGTGTCACGAAACACTTTAGCGCATGTCATCGCACAGACAGGACAGCTCCACCGATGCGCCAGCCTTCCCCCTGGTCCCCCCGGATCGCCGGCGGCACGGCCCCCTTGTTCGAGCGGCTGGTAACGGCCCTGGCCGACGATATCGTCCAAGGGCGGGTGGCGCCCGGCGACCGGCTGCCGCCGCATCGCGAACTCGCCTGGGCGCTGGAGATCGGCCTCGGCACCGTCACCCGTGCTTATGCGGCCCTGGAACGGCGCGGGCTGGTCAAGTCGGTTCATGGCCGGGGCATGTTCGTGGCCTTGCCGGCCGCTCCCGAACCGGCGGTGGTGGATCTGTGCGTCAACGCGCCACCACGGCTGCTCGACACCCCGTTGCTGCAGGCCACGTTGAGCCGGCTGGCATCCCGGATCGATGCCGTGGATTTCAGCCACTACGCCCCGGCCGCGGGCAGCCCGCAGCAGCGGGCGATGATGGCGCGCTGGCTGGCGGAAGACCGCCTGCAGGTCGCCCCCGATCAGGTGCTGCTGTGCAATGGCGGCCAGCATGCGCTGTCGGTGGCCGTCGCCACCGCCTGTCGGGGCGGCGCGCCGGTGTTCACCGAGGCGCTGACCTATCCGGGCATGATCACCATCGCCCGCCATGCCGGGTTCGACCTGCATGGTGTGGCGCTGGACGACCAGGGCATGCGGCCCGACGCGCTCGACCGGGCGCTCCACGATCATCGCCGAAGCACGGGCGGCGGCGGACATACCGGCGGCCGACCGGTGGTCTATGTGACGCCGGTGCTGCACAACCCCACCGCCCGCAGCATGGACCGCGCCCGCCGGGCCGCCATCGTCGCGGTCTGTCGCAGCCATGACGCGCTGATCATCGAGGACGACGTCTATTCGGTCTTCGCCGAACCGGACATGCCGCCATTGGCGGACCTGGCGCCGGAGCGCTGTTTCTATGTCACCGGCCTGTCGAAATGCCTGAGCCCGGGCCTTCGGATCGGCGCCCTGGTCGCGCCGCGATCGCTGGCCGATGCCGCCCTGTCGGCACTGGCGGCCGGCAGCACCATGGTCGGGCCGCTGAACTGCCTGATGATGGAAGACTGGTTCGCCGACGGCACCGCCCGCATGCTGGCCCGGGCGATCCGTGGCGAAAGCCGGACCCGCAGCGCGCTGGCCCACCGTCTGCTGCCGGGCCGGATCAGCCCCACGGTGGCCCCCGGCTTCCATGTCTGGCTGCCGATGGCGCCGGCCGCCGCCGAAGCCCTGGCACTGGCCGCCGCCGCCCGTGGCATCCGCGTCACCCCGCCGTCGGCGCCGGTGGTCGATATGCGGATCGCGGGCAAAGGCGGCATCCGCCTGTGCCTGGGCGGGCCATCGATCGAGGCATTGACCGGCGCGCTCGCCACCCTTGCCGGCCTGATCGGCAGCGATCATGGCGACAGCCGGGCCGCAGATCCGGTCTATTGAGCGCCACCGGCCGGTGGCGGGCGGAACACGGCGGCGAAAAATCCTGCCGTCACGCCACAGATGGCGATATCTCACCGCCCGCGCCGCATGGTACATGAAAGACGACGTCGTCCTCCGGCATCGATCCGCCGCCCCTGGCCTGGGTCAGGTGCGGCCGCGCTCCGGTCGCCTCGTGCACCAAAAGTCGCCGTCCCTGCCGACCCCGCCGCATTGGCGGCGCGTGGCCACAGGTGCCGCCGATACCGCGCAGACCACCCACACCCTGTCTGAAGATATCCCGGACGCCCTGCCCGCAATGCCGCCGCTATCCTGTCCGGCGCGCATGGCCGTGGCACCCGTCCGCACACCCCCTGCCAATCGGGAGACGACACATGGCGAAGGGCGACCAGAAGAGCAATCGTGAAGCCCGCAAGCCGAAGAAGGAGAAGCCCAAGGCTCCGGTCGGCATTTCCAGCTTCAAGCCCGAGCAGAACCAGAAGAACGCGGCGCTGTTCGGCGGCGCCAAGAAGAAGTAAGCCGCGACACCGCGTGCGAGGGAGGTCCGACCCGGATATATCCTGGATCGGCCTCCCTATTCTGATCCAGCCATCATGATGAGCCGGCAATTCGCCGATAGCGGGTGAGCGCGCGATAGTCCTTGCGCGGACCCGTGACCCGGATGTCGGTCGAGAACCGGTCCGGCAGGTCCAGGGTCATGGTGGCGTGATAAAGATCGTCGCCGCAGTGATGCAGATCCGTGGCCGAGCAGAGCCCCTCCATACCGTCCCCTGCCCCCTCCGCACCCGCCGCAAAGGCGAGGGTCACGAAGCGCGCGCCCGCCGTGGGGCCGTCGGCGAAGTCGATGGCGATGCGGCCATCCGCCAGCAGCCGATAGGTATAACGCCGGAACACGTCGAGCACCGGTCCGTCGGGTAAGGTCAACTCGCCGGATTCGGCATAATCCAGCCGGTCCGGCCCGCCGGCGGTGAAGATGGCGATCCCGGTCATCCGCCCGACGGAGCCGCCGGTGATGGCACGCGTCATCTGCCAGCGGCCCGCCAGGGCGTTGAACCGGCCATGGTGGCAAGGGTCGACGATATCGGTCCCGGCTGTCATAGGCTCCGCTGCTGTGCGCTCGATGATGGGTCCACGGGCTGGGGGCGCAGATCGTGGCCGAACAGGGCCGCCACCTCGGCAATCACCGCCCGCGCCCCGGCCGGCCGGGCATGGGCCCCGCGCAGGCGATAATGCGCCGGCAGCACCGGCCCCTGCCACAGAAACCGGCCAAAGGTGGTGGTCTGATCCAGATCGGGCATGACATCCAGCCGCGCCGCCAGGGCATCGCACATATCGGGATAGTCGGCATGTGGAAATTGCGGTCGCGGCCGCTGGTCGCGGATCGCCCGCTCCATCGCCATCGCGCGGTCCATCGCCGGCCGGTCCGGCGCCGGCAGCCGCCCCGACAGCACGCCTGCCGCCCACCGTGCCTGAAGGTCCATCACGCCGAAATAGGGTCCGCGATACATGCCGACAAACGCCATGCCGGGGATGCCGTCGGGAAACACCGATTGCCCCAGCAGCACCGGTTGCAGACGATCATCCGGATCATAGCCCACCGCCGCGCGGACATCCGCCGGCAGCATCTCCAGACGGGGGGCATAGCCGGTGGCATAGATCACGTCGTCGACCGGCAGGTCGTGCCGTCCATCATGCAGCACCATGCGGCGCGCATCGAACTGTGCGGCCGTCATCACCCGCAACCGGCCCGACCGGATGGCATCCGGCACGGCATCGGAAATCACCATCGGTGCCAGCCGCCCGTCATCGGGCACCTGCAGCAAGGGATGCAGCAGGCCCTGATCGCCCACGATGCCCCGCAGCCAGGCATGGCGTTCGGCAGCGATGACGGCCGGGGAAAGGCCGCGCGCACGTGCCGCCTCGGCGCGGGCATTGACCACCAGATCCATCGGCAGGCGGGGGGGCGGCAGGCGGGGGGGCGGCAGGCGGGGGGGCGGCAGGCGGGGCGGCGGCAGGGTCGGGGATGTGTGGCTCATCATCGCCTGCGGCGCCGGAACCAGCCGCGGCACATACCATGCCGGCCGGCGGATCAGCATCACGGTATCGGCGGCACAGCCTGAAATCTCTGCGGCGATATCGGCGCCGGAAAAGGCGCCGCCCACCACCACCACCCGCCGGCCGGCAAAGCCTTCGGGTCCGCGATAGCTGGCGGCATGCGATACGCGCGCATCCACGCCCAACATCGCCCCCGGCGGCAGCGCCGCCTGCGCGAACACCCCTGAGGCAACGATCACCGCATCGGCCTCATACGCCACCATCCGGCCGCCGGCATCGGCGATCAACCGCCAGCCGGCGCCCGCGCGCGTCACCGCCACCACCCTGTGGCCATGACGGATGCGGCCGGTCAGATCATGCGCCCGGGCATAGCCGCGCAGGTAAGCGGCCATACGCGCGGCGGATGGAAACAGCCCGCTGTCAGGATCATGCGGGTGATCGGAAAATCCGCAGGTATAGCGCGACAGATTGGTCTTCAGGCTGCGCCAGACCAGGCCGTCATCCGGCGACCACAGGCCGCCGCATTCGGCCCTGGCCTCGAACGCCACCGCCTCCAGCCCCTCTTCCTGTGCCGCCTTCAGCGCCGCCAGCCCGGCAGGCCCGGCCCCGATAATCGCAATACCTCGCCCCACACCCGCCCCACGTCACGCTCATGAATTGAACGATAGTCGATCGTCAAGCGTGCGGACGTATGTCATACGCCCATTACGCGATCAGATTGCGAAACTATAGATCATTTTGGATGTGAAGCGTGAGCCTGTGAGCGCATGAAAAACCCGCCGGCCCCGGCCTGGACGACCAGGGGGCAGGCGGGCCTGGCTGTGCCTGCTGTATGGTCAGGCGATGGTGGCGAGCACCTGTTCCTCGGCAACCGTGTCGCCTTCGGCGACCAGCACCGTCATCACCGTGCCGGTGACCGGCGCCATGACCGGGATCTCCATCTTCATCGATTCCAGGATCATCACCGGCTCGTCGGCCTCGACATGGCCGCCGGCCGGCACCTCGATCTTCCAAACCTTGCCGGCGATCTCGCTGCGGATCTCGGTCGTGGCCATGGGGGGCGCTCCTCGTCATCTCGTATCGTGGGGGGAAAGATCGGTCGCTCAGGCGGCAAGGATGTCGGCTGCAAGGCCGGTGTGGACCTGCCCCTGCCGGAACGCCGGATGGGCCAGTGCCCGGCGCAGGAACGGGATATTGGTCTTGATACCCTCGATCTCGACGCCGGCCAGGGCCGCATCCAGCCGGTCGAGTGCGGCATCACGGGTCTCGCCATGGGCGATCACCTTGGCGACCAGCGGATCATAGAACGGTGTCACCCGCCCGCCCTCGCGATAGCCGCTATAGATCCGGACGCCGTCGGGCCTCGGCAGGCGGAACCGGTTCAGCACCCCCACCGATGGCAGAAAGCGCACCGGATCTTCGGCATAGATCCGTGCCTGGACGGCATGGCCGCTGATCGCCGGTGGCTGCGGCACGATCCGGTCGAGCACCTCGCCATAGGCCAGCCGGATCTGTGCCGCGACGATGTCGACGCCGGTCACCGCCTCGGTTACCGCATGTTCCACCTGCAGCCGGGTGTTCACCTCAAGGAAGGCGAAGCCGACCTCGCGGTCCCACAGCATCTCGACCGTGCCCAGATTGTCGTAACCGAGCCGGCCCAGAATGCCGGCGATCCGCGCACCCAATGCCGTCACCTCAGCCCGGTCCAGGCCAGGGGCCACGGCTTCCTCGATCACCTTCTGATGACGGCGCTGCACCGAACAGTCGCGCTCCGACAGGCAGATGGCGCCGCCCCGGCCATCGGCCAGGATCTGGAACTCCACATGGCGCGGTCGCTCCATCAGCCGCTCCAGATAGATCTGCGCCGACCCGAAGCTGCGCGCGGCCATGGTCCGTGCCCGGTCGATCGCCTTGTCGAGTTCCGCGGGGTCGCGCGCCGCCAGCATGCCGATACCGCCACCGCCTTCCGCCGGCTTGACCAGCACGGGAAAGCCGATCGCGGCGGCAGCGGCCCGCGCCTCGGCCGGATCGTCGCCCAGCACGCCGCTGCTGGGACCGGTGGGCATGCCTTCGGCCGCCATCAGGCGGCGGGCCTCGGTCTTGTGGCCCATCGCCTTCAGCCAGCGGGCATCCGGGCCGATGAACACCATGCCGGCAGATCGCACCGCCCCGGCAAATTCCGGGTTTTCCGACAGAAAGCCATAACCCGGATGAATGGCGGTGGCGCCGGCGGCCGATGCCGCGTCCAGCAGTTTGGGCATGCTCAAATAGCTGTCGGCCGGCGCTTCACCGCCAATCGCGTGCACGCTGTCGGCCATATCGAGATAGGACGCCGCGGCATCGGCATCGGAGTGGACCACGGCCACTCTCATTCCCAGAGCGCGGCAGCTTTCGATCACCCGCGGCACCACAGCGCCTCGATTGGCGATCAGCACCGTGTCGCCCGGCCCCGGGCCGACACCGGATGGATGGTCGCTGGTTCCAGGGTTACCCGGCATGGCGTTTCCCGATATTTTTATTTTAAACGTTTGTTTGTTTTTGAGGCTATCGGAAGCCGCGCCATCAGACAAGCCCGTTCATACGCAGGTATCACCGCGCATGGCTTGATCGGTCGGGCAGAATATGTAACGTTATTACATTACATTTATGGATCCAGCTCATGACCCCGCTCCTTGCCACACCGCCCGACCGTCTCCCCCTGCACGTCTCTGACGTGACCCTCCCCGGTCTCGTGTTGCTGAACTGCGGCCATGCGCTGGCCCTGGCGCTGGTGACGCCGGCTGCCGGGGTGGGCGTGTGGCGCCGTCCGGCGTTGGCATTCCAGGCGGCGCTGGCGGCCTGTCCGGCAGATGCCCTGCCCGATGGCCGCGTCACCATCGCCGCCACAGACGATGCCATTGCCACAGGCCTGCACCAGCTTCTGTCTCACAGCCGCCTGCCAATGGCGGTGTCGGCCGGGATCGCCGCCGATGCCGCCGCCCTCGCCCGCCATTTTGCGCGGGCAAGCGCGGCCCGCCGGTTGCAGATCCGGCTGGACGCCGTCAACGGTCCCGCCTGCCGTCGCTTCCACCAGGATCATGTCCGCGCCCGGCTGCTGTGCAGCTATCGTGGCCCCGGCACGGAACTCGCCCCGGCCAATGTCGATCTGAATGCCGGCCCGGCCGCCTTCAGCCTCGATACCGCTTGGGTGGCGGTGCTCCGCGGCCACCGCCATCCGCTGGGCGCGGGGCCGCTGCTGCATCGCTCCCCCCAGACGGCTCAGGGGGCGCCGGCCGAAACCCGGCTTCTGCTCGCCATCGATGCCGATCCGGATGACGGCCGGTCCTGACCTGACGCCCTGTCACCTCAAAAGAAGCCTGTAACATCAAAAGAAAACGGGCGGATGCGGGGCATGATCCCCCATCCGCCCGTTCCGTTCCCGGTCAAACCGGGCAGCGCCTCACTCGGCGTTGGCAAGCTCCGGCTTGTCGACCGCATCGGGCACCGGTGCGAAGGTCGGACGGCCCGCGCGCCAGGCGGCCTCGGTTGTGCCGATGGCCGTGGCAAGCGTCGAGACCGTGGGTGCCGACAGCCCTTCCGGCAGCGGATCGGCACCGATCGACAGGAACAGCCGGCCGAAGGCATTGTTCGCATCGGCGAATGCCAGGTCGCGGCGCAGTTCGGTCTGCACGGCGGCAAGCTCGGTCTGGATCACCTGCAGATCGCCGACACGGGTCCCCGCCGCCGCCCGCGCCTGATCCAGGATCCGGTTGTCGAGTTCCGACAATTCACGCGCCGTCTCGTATTGGCGACGCGCCTCCTCATAATTGGTCTGGGCGACATGGACCTGTGCCAGCACCGCCATGCTGATCGCCATCCGCCGGGCATCGACAACATCCTCATTGGCCTCGGCAACCGCCATGGCGCCGGGGATCCGCAGGATATTGAGCAGGTTCCAGGTCAGCTTGACCCCGTAATCCGCCCAATCGTTGTTCACCAGATATTTGTTGCTGTCGTAATGCGCGCCCAGATCCAGTTCGATGCCCGGCAGCAGCCGCAACAGCGCCTTGCGGGTTTCCTGCTGCGAGATCCGGGTCTGGTAATCCAGCTCCCGCACTTCCGGCCGGTTGGCCAGGGCCAGGCGCTCCAGATCGGCCGGATCCGAGGTCACCGGCGGCATGGCGCCCTGGGTCTCCGGTGCTTCCAGGCTGAAATCCTCGCCGGGGCGGATGTTGATCAGGGCGGCAAGTTCGGTCTTGGCCAGCCGCAATTCACGCCGCTGGGCCTGAAGCTGGCGCAGCGCATCCAGCAGCCCGCGACGATAGGTCAGCGCATCGGCCGGCGCCCGCAATTGCTGGCGCTCGATTTCAGCCGCCGAGGCCAGCGCCTGTTCGATCCGTGCCATCAGCGGGTCGATCCGGGTCAGCACCCGTTCGGCCGCCACCGCCCGCCAATAGGCCGACCGGACATCCTGAATGATCGTGTGGACCACGCGCCGACGCTGCTCCGCCGCGATCAGCGACCGGTCGGCATTCTGCTGTGCCGTCACATAGGACACGCCGAAATCGAGGATGTTCCACGACATGTTCAGGTCGGCGACCCGGCGGTTCCGCTCGGTCGAGGTCGACGGCACCAGCGACTGCGAGCCGGTCGCGACGTTCTCGCTGCTCGACGCGCTGACATTGTCGCGGCCGACAAAGCCCGCCGATGCGGCAAGCGACGGCAGCATGTCCCAGCGCGACAGGTCCAGCTGACGCTGGCTCAGCGCCTGTTCCATGGTCCGCAGGCGGCCGTCCAGATTGTACAGGATCGCCCGCGCCATCGCCTCATGCAGGCTCAACCGCCCGCTCAGCGGTTCCTGGTTCGAGAACATCCGCGCCAGATCCGCCGAGATCCGGGCTTCCGTCGTCTGTGGCGCGATCGGCTCGGGCGTCACGGCACAGCCGGCCAGAAGTGCCGCGGCCAGAACGGCTGCCACGGCTGATCGCCCGATCCGGCGGCCGTGCCGCGTGCCTTCCATCCGGTCAGACCGGTTCTGCCCCTGCCCCTGCATGCCCGTTCCCCATATGGCCGCGTTTGCGTTGTCGCGGTGTTGTCGCTGCTGCCGATCATTCATGGCCGGCGTCGATGATCTATGCGCGGTCATCGTCACCCTCGTGCAATCCGGATGGCCGGCCCCTGCCCCAAAGCGCTCGCCAGGGCCTCGACTTCGCGGTCGAAGCTGCCGGCTGCGTGGCGCAGGCTGGCGGTGAAGCCGGCCTCCGCCAGGACCATCTGATTGATGTCGGCATCACCATCGATCATCTGTGCCAACAGCACCAGATCCGGCTCCAGCCAGGCGAGCGTATCATCGGCGGTCTGGCCGGGGAGCGCCCCGGTCTGCGCCGCGTCGCCACCCTCGTCCTGATCGCCGCCATCCGGCGCCGCTCCGGTCTCGTCCGGAACCGGAACATCCGGGATCGGCAGGATCTGACCGGGGAAGATGACCGGCTCGATCTCGCCCGGCGTTGCGGGTTCCGCTTCGCCGCGCACCTGCAGCACGACCTGATTGATCGAGGTGCCGGATGCGGCGATCTGATCCAGGCGCCGCAGAAGATCGCCGAAGAAGGTCGTCACCATCTCGTCGTCGAGCGTGGTTTCGATGCCCAGGTCGGAAATCAGGCTGCGCGCCATCAGCGTGGTGTACTCGCCGATGATCCGGTCGCGTTCGAAGCCCGATGCGGCACGATGCGCCTCGCGGGTGAATTCCACGATCGCGGTTTCATAGAACCGGTCACGCAGCACCACCTCGATCCGGAAATAGGCATCCTCGAACCGGGCCACGTCCGGCGCGATCGACACCACCACCGGCACCACCGTCACCTCGTCGGGCGGCGTCACATCCACCGTCAGCGGCTCGATCTCGATCGTCAGCGTCACCGGTGCGCCATCCAGGGCGCCATCGCCGACCGTGGCGGTCACGGTTTCGATAAAGGCCGGCCGGCCAGGCGCGCCGGCGGTCGCGGTATCGGCATCCGGCCGGTAAACCAGCCGGCCGGCCACGATATCGGCCCAGCTGACGGTGAAGCCGTCATCCAGGGCCACGCCATCCAGATAGAAGCCGCCATGCTCGGTGATGCCGTCGAAACGCACCGTCAGCATGTCGCCATCGGGGTCGGTCGCGGTCAGTATGCCGGCATCGATCGTCACCCGGCCGTCGGCTGTGACCTGCACCGGCGACGACGGCCCGGTCAGCACCGGCGCCTCGTTGACGTCGGCAACCGCCACCGTCACCACGCTCCGGCTGGTGATGCCCTCGGCGTTGGTGACGCTGACCACCAGCCGCACCGATGCGGTGGCCTCGTGGTCGAGCGTGACATCATCCTTCAGCTTCAGCGTGGCCACGCCGTCGACCAGAACGATCTCGAAGCGGGCATCATCCACCGCCCAGACCAGATCACCGGGCACACCCGGGTCATCGACACCGACCGTGCCGACGATGGCGCCCGCCGTATTCTCGGGCACCGTATCGCCGCCGACCACCGGCGCCGACGGCGCCTCGTCGACATCGCCGACCGTGATCACGACCGTGGTGACCGCCGTCAGGCCGCCGCGATCGGTCGCGGTCAGCACCAGGCTGATCGTGTCCGCCGCCTCGGCATCCAGCGACACACCGTCGCGCAGCTTCAGAACCAGCGTGCCATCCCGATCGACCACCTCGAACCGGGTGTCGTCGACCGTGACCGCGACATCGTCGCCGGCATCCGGGTCGACGACATCGATGCTGCCGACATCGGCGCCGGCGGCATTCTCGGCCACCACGCCACCCAGCAGCACCGGCACACCCGGTGCCTCGTTGACGTCGCCGACCGTGATCACCACCGTCGACACCGCCGCAAGCCCGGTCGCGTCGCGCGCCGTCAGGTTGAGCGTCAGCGACGCCGCCGCCTCGTGGTCGAGTGAGATGCCGTCGCGCAGTTTCAGAACCAGCGCGCCGTCCCGCTCCACCACCTCGAACCGGGCGTCATCCACCGTCACCACCGGGTCGGCGCCGACATCCGGATCCGACACGGTGATGGTGCCCACCACCGCACCGGGCGCGTTCTCAGCCACACCGGCATTGTCCAGAACCGGTGCCGCCGGCGCCTCGGCCACGTCCGTCACCAGCACCTCGATGCTGCGGCTGGTGGCAAGCCCTGCCCCGTCGGTCGCGGTCAGCACCAGGGTGATGCCGCGGGCTGCCTCATGATCCAGCGACACGCCGTCGCGCAGCTTCAGAACCAGGGCGCCGTCCTGCTCCACCACCTCGAACCGGGCATCGTCGACCGTGACATCGACCATGCCGAAGGCGCTCATCGGATCGTCAGGATCACCGGTGGTGATCGTGCCGACCACCGAGCCGGCCGCGTTCTCGGCGACGACGCGGTTGTCGATCACCGGCGCGGCCGGCGCCTCGTTCACATCGCCGACCGCGATCACCACCGTGGCACTGCGGCTGCCCTCGATGGTCGTGGCGGTCAGGACCAAGGTGATGCGGTCGCCCGCCTCATGGTCCAGTGCGACACCCTCGCGCAGCTTCAGCACCGCCTGGCCATCGATCTCGACGATCTCGAACCGGGCATCATTCACGGTCAGCGTCACATCGACGCCGGTATCGACCTCTTCCAGGAAGCCGACGGCGCCAACGACACCGCCCGGCAGGTTCTCGTTCACCCGGCCATCAGCGATCACCGGCAGCGGCGGAGTGGTATCGGGCAGCACCGTCAGGGTGATGGTCGTGCTGGTGGCAAGACCGCCCATGTCGGTCGCCGTGATCACCAGATCCAGGCTGGCGGCATCGCTGAAGTCGAGCGCCTCGCCCGCCTTCAGCTTCAGCACGCCGTCGATCACCTCGAACCGGTCATCATTCACGCTATAGCTCAGGCGGTCGCCGGCATCCGGATCGCTGGCTGTGACCGCGCCAATCACCGCGCCGGCATCGCCACCGCGCACCGTGCCGCCGGTCACCACCGGTGCGGTCGGCGCCTCGTTGACATTGCCGACCGTGATGGTCAGCAGGCTGGTGTTGGCAAGACCATCCGCATCACGGGCCGTGATCACCAGGGTGACCCGGGGCTCGCTCTCGCGGTCGAGCGCCACCCCGTCCTTCAGTTTCAGCGCGCCGTCCACGATCTCGAACCGGCCGTCATCCACCGACAAGGTCAGCGCGTCACCATCCGGATCGCCCGCACTCACCGTGCCGATCACGGCGCCGGCTGCGTTTTCGGCAACCGTATCGCCATCGACCACCGGCGCCGCCGGCGCCTCGTTCACGTTCGTGACCGCGATCGTCACCGTCCGGCTGGCCATCAGTCCGCCGCCATCGGTGGCGGTCAGCACCAGATCGATCGTGCCCGCCGCCTCGTGATCCAGGCTGATGCCATCACGCAGCTTCAGCACACCGCCCACGATCTCGAACCGCGCATCGTCGACGCTGTAAGTGAGCTGGCCATTGCCGCTCGCCGCCGCGTCCGGATCGGTCGCGCTTACCCGGCCGATGATGGCACCGGCCGCATTCTCGGCAACCGTGCCACCGGCCAGGACCGGTGCGGCAGGAGCCTCGTTGACATCCGCAACCGTGATCGTCACCGGTGCCGACAGGCTATGGCCATCGGTATCGATCGAGGTGATCACCAGGCGGATCGTTGCCGCCGCCTCGCGATCCAGGCTGACACCATCGCGCAGCTTCAGCGTCTGCACGCCATCCCGATCGACGATCTCGAACCGGGCATCGTTCACCGTATAGCGGCCGCCATCCGGATCCGGCAGCGTGCCGATCACCGCACCCGCCGCATTTTCGGCCACGACGCTGCCGGTCAGCACCGGCACCGCCGGGGCGACGCCGTCATCGATCACCGTGATGGTGATCGCGCGGCCGGTGGCAAGGCCGGCGGCATCGGTGGCGGTGATCACCAGATCGACGCTCGTCTCGGTCTCGAAGTCGAGCGACACGCCGTCGCGCAGCTTCAACTGGCCATCGACGATCTCGAACCGGCCGTCATCGACCGTGAAGACCAGCATGTCGTCGGCATCGGGGTCTTCGCCGCGGACATCACCGATCACGGCACCCGGCTGGCTTTCGCCCACCGTGCTGCCCGAGACCACCGGCATCGCCGGCGCCTCGTTGACATTGGTGACAGTGATGACGACCACCCGGTCCGTCGACATGCCGTTGCCGTCGACCGCCGTCAGGATCAGCGTCACCCTCGGCTCCGCTTCATGATCGAGCGCGATGCCGTCCTTCAGCTTCAACGTGCCACCCACGATCTCGAACCGGGCGTCATCGACGTTGATCGCGATCGGGTCGCCATCCGGATCACCGGCCGAGACGGTGCCGATCACGGCACCCGCGGCATTCTCGGCCACGATCGAACCGGTCACCACCGGCGCCAGCGGCGCCTCGTTGATGTCGGTGACGTTGATCTGAACGCTGCTGCTCTGGCTGAGCCCGCGACCATCGGTCACCGTGATCACCAGATCGACGCGCGCTGCCGCCTCATGATCCAGGCTGATGCCATCACGCAGCTTCAGCACGCCGCCCACGATCTCGAAACGGGCATCGTCGACGCTGTAGGTAAGCCGGCCATTGCTGCTGCCCGCCGCGTCCGGATCGGTTGCGGTCACCACGCCGATCACGGCGCCTGCGGCATTCTCCGCCACCGTGTTGCCGCTCAACACCGGCGCCGACGGCGCCTCGTTGATATCGGTCACCCGGACCAGAACATCGGCCACCACCGTGCCACCATCGGCGCCGGTCGCGGTGATGCGCAGGGTCAGGCGGGCTGCCGCCTCGTGATCGAGCGCGATGCCATCCTTCAGCTTCAGGGTCTGGACGCCACCCGCATCAACGATCTCGAAGCGCGGATCATCGACGGTATAGGTCGCCCCCGCTGCGTCCGGCAGCGTGCCGACCACGGCACCGGCTGCGTTCTCGGCGACGACGCCGCCGCTCAGCGCCGGTGTCGGAGCGACAATGCCATCATCGATCACCCTGATGGTGACCGCGGTGGTGGCGCTGACGCCGGCCGCATCGGTCACGGTGATGACCAGATCGACAGCCGGCTCGCTCTCATAATCGAGCGCGATGCCGTCCTTCAGCTTCAGCGTGCCGTCGACGATCTCGAAACGGTCGTCATCGACCGTGAAGGTCAACGCGTCGCCGGCATCCTGATCGCTGGCGGTCACCGTGCCGATCACGCCGCCGGGCAGATTTTCGGCAACCGACCCACCATCCAGCACCGGCGCCGTCGGCGCATCATTGTCGTCCGTGACCTGAATGGTGACATCGCTGCTGACCTCGATCCCGTTCGCGGCCCGGCCGGTGATCACCAGCGACACCTGCGGCTCGGTCTCGTAGTCGAGCGAGACACCATCCCGCAGCTTCAGCACCCCGCCCGCGATCTCGAACCGGGCGTCGTCGACCGTGAAGGTGACACCGGCACCGTCCGGATCCTGCTCGACACTCACCGTGCCGATCACCGCGCCGGGGAGGTTCTCAACCACCTGATCATTGTCAAGCTGCGGCGCCGTCGGCGCCTCGGCGACATTGGTCACCGTGATCCGCACCACGCTGCTGGTCTCAAGACCATTGGCATCAATGGCGGTGAGCGTCAGGTCGATGAACGGCTCGGTCTCATGATCGAGGACTTCACCCCCCGCCAGTTGCAGCACACCGTCCACGATCTCGAAGCGCGGATCATCGACCGTGAAGGTCAGCGTGTCGCCCGCATCCGGATCGCTCGCCGTCACCGTCCCGATCACCTGTGCGTCTTCACGCACCGTGGTGTTCGACAGCACCGGCGCGGTCGGGGCCTCGTTCACATCACCGACCGCGATCGTCACCACCGCCGAGCGCGCGCCCTCGATCGTGGTCGCGGTCAGCAGCAGGGTCAGACGGTCCGCCGCCTCATGGTCCAGCGACACGCCGTCGCGCAGCTTCAGAACCTGGCGGCCATCGATCTCCACGATCTCGAACCGCGCATCATCCACCGTCAGCGTCACATCGACGCCCGGGTCGACATCCTCCAGGAAGCCGATCACCCCCACAACCGCGCCGGGGCTGTTCTCGTCGACCCGGCCATCCGCGATCACCGGCACCGGCGGTGTCGTGTCGGGCCGCACCGTCAGCGTCACCGCCGTCTGCGCGCTCAACCCGCCGCCATCGGTCACCGTGATCACCAGATCGACCGAGGCCGCATCCGCCGCCGAGAGAACAATCCCATCCCGCAGCTTCAAAACACCGCCCACGATCTCGAACCGTGCATCGTCGACGCTATAGGTGAGCCGGCCATTGCTGCTGCCGGCCGCATCCGGATCGCTCGCCGTCACCCGGCCCACGATCGCGCCGTCATCGCCGCCCTGCACCGTGTCGCCGGTCAGCACCGGCGCCACCGGCGCTTCGTTCACGTCGCCGACCGCGATCGTCAGCAGCGTCGAGGCCGACAGCCCGCCGGCATCGGTCGCGGTGATCACCACCGTCACCGTTCCGGTGGTCTCGTGGTCGAGCGCCACCCCGTCCTTCAGCTTCAGCGCGCCGTCCACGATCTCGAACCGGTCGTCATCCACCGACAGGGTCGGCGCATCACCATCCGGATCGCCCGCAGTCACCGTGCCGATCACCGCACCCGCCGCGTTCTCGGCAACCGTGTCGCCCGACACCGACGGCGCCGCCGGTGCCTCGTTCACATTGGTGACCGTGATCGTCACCGTCCGGCTGGCGGTCAGCCCGCCACCATCGGTCGCGGTCAGCACCAGATCGATCGTGCCCGCCGCCTCGTGATCCAGGCTGATGCCATCACGCAGCTTCAGCACACCGCCCACGATCTCGAACCGCGCATCGTCGACGCTGTAAGTGAGCTGGCCATTGCCGCTCGCCGGCGCATCCGGATCACTGGCACTCACCCGCCCGATCACCGCACCCGCCGCGTTCTCGGCCACAACCGTCCCCGACACCACCGGCGCCGTCGGCATCTCGTTCACATCGGCCACGGTGATCGTCACCGTCCCCGCAAGCATCGCGCCATCCGAGGCCATCGAGGTGATCACCAGGCGGATCGTCGCCGCCGCCTCGCGATCCAGGCTGACGCCATCACGCAGCTTCAACGTCTGCACGCCATCCCGATCGACGATCTCGAACCGGGCATCGTCAACCGTATAGCTGCCGCCATCCGGGTCCGGCAGCGTGCCGATCACCGCACCCGCCGCATTCTCGGCCACCGTCCGCCCGGTCAGCACCGGCACGACCGGCGTCACGCCGTCATCGCCAACCGCCAGCGTCACCGCCAGCGCCGCCGACAAACCGCCCG